>NZ_JAGQCP010000012.1:0-59289 GCF_024346255.1 Cyanobium sp. BA5m-10
GGCGATGATTGCATCGATCAGCTGCTCCTGGCTCTGCAGCAGTCGGGTGCGCTCCACACAAACGGCCGCCTGGCTGGCCAGGGCCTCGATCAGGGTCTGGTCGAAGGCGTCAAAGGGTCGGGTTTGGACATGGGCCGTCTCCGGTGTGATCAGGGTGGCCGCATCGTGCTTGCGGTTGATCAGCTGCACCACCCCAACGATCTCACCGCTGGTAGAGCGCATCGGCACCGTCAACATCGACACGGCCCGGTAGTCGAGCTTCTGGTCCATGCCCCTATCGAAGCGGTAGGGCAGCGCAGGATCGAGCTGATAGGCATCCGGAATATTGAGCACCTCCCCCGACAGGGCACTCCAGCCCACCAGCCGCTCCGGCGACAACGGGAAGCGGATGTTGAGCACCTGGGCCTCCATGGCGCCGTCCGAGTCATCGCCAGCGCGGCGGGCCTCGATGGTGGCGTTCTGGGACACCGCAAACCACAGCTGATCCTGCCCCTCAGGCTGCTTGCGAGGGTCGTGTGGCTCCACCAGAAAGATGCTGCCGGCATCGCTATTGGTGAGCTGGCGGCACTTGCCGAGGATCAGGTGCAGCAGGGTGCGCAGATCGCTAGCGCTGCTCATGGCGGTGGCGATATCCAGCACCTCCAGCAGGGTCTGGTCAGCCAACTGCTCAGCACTTTTCGTAGACATACCCAGATCGCTGTCGAGAACCAAACCTATGGGAAATGGGCTAAAGCGTCAGCCCAGAGGCGGGGAAACAACTCACAGCCACCAAGGTCCAAACCAACTTGCAAAGCAGGTGCAGACCCTGATCTATTCCCATGCCGTAAAAGCGACGGCATTTACCCAGATCAATAAGGCCATGGAGCAACCACTCCGCCAAGCCAAACAGTGGCACGCCCGTAATCCAGGCCACAAAAAAAGCATGGATGCCGGCATGGGCAACCAACCACCAGCCCCAGCCCAACACCACCCCCTGGCCAGGGCACTTTTCAACGGCCATGCGATCACCCTGCAGGGCGAAATCAGCCACAAAGTGACCCATCGCCAGCATCAAAAACAGGTTGAACGCTTCGAATGGCGCCACGACTTAATGGGGGGGGAGGCCTGAGGGCTCCACAATGGAGCCAGTATCAAGGATTGACCACAATTGAGTCGTTAGTTCACCTCAACGGGCGCAGAAGCGCACCTGCAAGCTGAGGCGCTCCATCGGACCGGGCAGCTCAGCGGGATCAAAGGGTGGAACGGCCGCATCAGACATGGCCAGCGCCCGCATGGCCACCGGCCTGCCCCCACCTTCAAGCAGCACCTCCAGGGGATGCAGTCCCCGCAAGCCGATCGCAGCGGCCACGTCTTTGGCCTGCTGCATGGCTTCCTGGTAAGCGGCTGTCAACAACTGCCGCCTGGCAGCCCGATCACCCGCCGCATCCGCCTCGGTGGCCACCGGCGACAGGCGAACCCCAGGCAGCCCCCCCACCTGACGCACCAGTGGCTGCAGCTGGGCAGGCGCCAGCTGGCCAGACACCTGCAGGGTGGCCTGGACCGCCCCAGCTTTGTCACGGCTAGCGGGCCGCTGCCATGTGGAAGGGGAGGTGACCTCAAGATCAACCACCTGCAGGCTTTTGAGCGTGGTGCGCACCTCGGCCAAGCGTCGCTGCAAGCTGGCCAGGGCCGCATCGGTGCTGGGCTCCTCCGCTTCCAGGGTCAGGGAAAAACGCAGGCGCTGGGTGGGTCGCTTGAGCTCGGCGCTGCCGCGAGCCTCAACCAGGGTGCCCGTGCAAGCGAGCTGCACCTGGGACTGGGCCAACCCAGCAGCTGGAAGCAAGGGCAACAGCAGAGGTAACAACCGGAGGAGATTCCAAGTCATCGGGCCTCAGTACTTTCTGGCAACAGCTTGGCTGAGGCAGGCCTCAAGCGAGCGCAGCCCGCAGCTGCGCCTTGGCCTGCTCCAGCGCCCCATCAAGGGCGGCGCCATCACGCCCGCCCGCCTGGGCCAGGTTGGGTCGGCCGCCACCGCCGCCGCCACAGGCCTTGGCCACCGCGCCGATGAAGGCACCAGCCTTTGGCCCGGCCGCGATCACCGCCTGGCCAAAGGCCGCCACCAGGATCACCTTGGCCAGATCGGCCGGATCGGGCAGACCACCAAGCACCACGGCAGCACCAGCGCCGAGCTGATCAGCCAGGCCCTGGGCCGCGCTCTGCAGGCCGGCGCCCTCGACGCCATCAAGGCGGGCAACCAGCAGCTGGAACTCCCCGAGAGCCTGGGCCTGGCCCGCCAGCGCTGCAGCCTTGGCCAGCGCCAACTCGCCTCGGGCCGCCGCCAGCGCCTTACCGGTGGCCTTGAGCTCCTCCTGCAGGGCGGCAACCCGCTCCACGATCTCGCCGGGCTGGGCCTTGAAGCGGTCGCCCAGCTGCTTCACCACCGCATCGCGCTCATTGAGATAGGCCAGCACCGCCGGGCCTGCCACCGCCTCGATGCGGCGGATGCCGGCAGCCACGCCGCCCTCGCTCACGATCTTGAATAGGCCGATCTCGGCGGTATTGGCCACATGGGTGCCGCCGCAGAGCTCCATCGACACGCCGGGGACGTCCACCACCCGCACCACATCGGCATACTTCTCGCCAAACATCGCCACAGCGCCAGCGGCCTTGGCGGCCTCGATCGCCATCTCTTGAACTTCCAGGCGGTGGGCGTCGCTGATCCAGCCGTTGATCAGGGCCTCGATCTGCTCCAGCTCAGCCGGCGCCACGGCCCGGGGGCAGTGGAAATCAAAGCGCAGCCGATCAAAGGTCACCAGCGAGCCGGCCTGGCCGATACCGGGATCCACCACCTGCTTAAGCGCCGCCTGCAGCAGGTGGGTGGCCGTGTGGTTGGCCTGGGCGCGGCGGCGGCAGGCCCGGTCCACCTGGGCATTCACCAGCTCGCCAATGGCCAGGCTGCCGCGCTCGATGCGGCCGCTGTGCACAAACACTGAGCGGTTGCGGCTAACGCCATCAATCGCCACGATCACGCCGGCTCCATCGTCACCCTGGCCGCAGAGCACGCCCCGATCGCCCACCTGGCCGCCGCCTTCGCCATAGAAGGGGGTGGAATCGAGCACCAGTTGCACTGCGTCGCCCGCCACAGCGCGCTCGGCCGGCTCACCGTTCACCACCAGGGCCAACACGCAGCTGGGGTGTTCCAGGGCCTCGTAGCCCTTGAAGGCGGTGGCGGCCGCAGCGGCTGTCACCTGATCAATAGCGCCCTGCAGGGTGAGGTCGATGCTCACCGCCGCGGCCTTGGCCCGCTGGCGCTGGGTCTCCATCGCCGCCTCAAAACCGGCCAGGTCCACCGTGAGCCCCTGCTCCTCAGCGATCTCCTCGGTGAGCTCCAGCGGGAAGCCGTAGGTGTCGTAGAGCTCGAAGGCCTGCTCGCCGCTGATCTGGGAAGGCTTGGCCGCCAGCACCTCAGCCAGCAGCTTCTCCCCCCGCTCCAGGGTTTCCAGGAAGCGGGCCTCCTCGCGGGCGAGCTCGGCCAAGATCACCTCACGGCGCTCCAGCAGCTGGGGGTAGGCGGCCTGCATCAGCGCGATCGACGCCTCCCCCATCACCGTCAGGAACGACTTATCGATGCCGAGGAGACGTCCATGACGCACAACTCGACGGAGCAGGCGGCGCAGGATGTAGCCGCGGCCGAGGTTGCTGGCGGTGACGCCATCGCAGATCAGCTGGGTGATGGCGCGGCTGTGGTCGCCGATCACCTTGAGGCTGGTTTTGCCCTTCTCATCGAGGGCGCGGTAATCAACGCCCGCCAGACCCGCCGCCGTTTCAATCAGCGGGTAGATCAGATCGGTTTCGTAGTTGTTCGGCACCGCCTGCAGGATCTGGGCCATGCGCTCGAGGCCCAAGCCCGTATCGATGTTGCGGTTGGCCAGCGGCGTGAGGGTGCCCTCCGCATCGCGGTTGTACTGCATAAACACCAGGTTGTAGAACTCGATGAAGCGCGAGTCGTCTTCCAGGTCGATGCCGTCGTCGCCGAGTTCGGGCTTGAAGTCGTAGTAGATCTCCGAGCAGGGGCCGCAGGGGCCGGTGGGGCCTGAGGCCCAGAAGTTGTCGGCCTCATCCATGCGGATGATCCGCTTGGGGTTCACCCCCACCACGTCGCGCCAGATAGCGCCTGCCTCATCGTCTTCGCGGAAAACACTCACCACGAGGTTGTTGGGCGAGAGGCCGAATACCCCGGTGCTCAGCTCCCAAGCCCACTGGATCGCCTGCTCCTTGAAATAGTCGCCGAAGGAGAAGTTGCCGAGCATCTCAAAAAACGTGTGATGCCGCGCTGTGCGGCCCACGTTTTCGATGTCGTTGGTGCGGATGCACTTCTGGGAGCTGGTGGCCCTCGGCGCCGGCCGCGGCGCCTGACCAAGGAACACCGGCTTGAACGGGAGCATGCCGGCAATGGTGAGCAGCACCGTCGGGTCGTCCGGGATCAGCGAGGCGCTAGGCATGCGCCGGTGCTGGCGCTGCCCATAGAAATTGAGAAAAGCCTCGCGGATCTCGGCTCCGCTGCGGGGGAGATCATCACCGGCGGAGAACGGGGCGCAAGGAGCGGCAGCCATGGCAGATCGGAAGCGAAGCAAGACTGAGAAGTCATGATCGCCCAGCGTCAGCGGCGCTATCCAGCGCCAGATCAGTCAATCAGACTGCACTGGTACTGGCCCGGTCAAGCAACGCGGCAGGACTGCATTGGGAGGCAGATGCATCCAGGCTCAGGATCTCCAGCAGCCGCGTTTCCAGAGCTGTCACCGAAATGCCCGGCTGGTCGATCTGGCTCAGAAGCAAGGCGGACTGTTTCGAGCTGGGCAGTCCGAGGCGGGGCTGACGGAATACGGACGACGCCAACTCCGGGTTGCGCCGACGCAACATCCAGAGCGCCCAGGCGGCCGTAAGCGGATCGGGGTCCTGCCACAGCTCCTGGAGCACCCCATCCAGGGGGGGCGGGGCTAACGCCGTCTCGGCCTCACTGGACTCCGACCCAGGATCCGCAGCCGGCAGGCGAATCCCCCTGAGGTCAAGTCGTATCTCCACCGAACCCGGCAGCTGCCGGAGCAGGCGCTCCGGCAGCTGCAGCTCGTCCTCCAGACCCTTCGCCATCGCCGGCGCGAGGTTGACCAACACACTCACAATCTGGAGATCGAGAGCAACCAACAGTGGCTGCATCAGCAATTCATGCTCGCAGGCCTGAGCGACGCTCCGGCGGGATTCGATCAGCAGCGCCAGGAGCTCCAGATTCCTGGCGATCAGGGGAGAGCGCAGGGAGGCCAAGGGATCGAAAGCTGCCAGCACCGTTGCCCAGGCCGCGTCATCAAGGCCGCTCTCCTGACGCAGGCGCTCCAGTCGCTGGCGTTGCCTCGGCGTCAGGGCATCGAACTGGGCCGGCGATCCAGTCCCCAGATCGAGCAGATCGGCAACCGCGTCGGTGGCAGCAGCCTGGCGCAGATCTCTGGCCTGGCGCTGTCGGGCATCGAGTTCCAGCAGGCCGGGATCGCGGAGCGCCAGTTCCCGCAGGGCCTCATGGTGATCGGCTTCCTGCAGGCCGAGGACACCCCGAAGTTCCTCCAGCTGCAGAAAGGCCGAAGCCCGATCGAGGCGCCCGGAACTGAACATGTCCTCGAGCACATTGCGATAGATCGTGAGGGTGTTCGTGCGCAGGTGCGCGGGAAGCGCCTTGGCAAGGGTAAACACTTCCGCCGCCGATAACTGGGCCAGGGATCGGCCATCCAATGCAGCCTGCAACTGAGGCTCGAGGGGCTCCAGCTGACGACGCAGGCTCACACTGAGACTTTCCCGGCGATAGTCGTCAGAACTGCGTCGCCACCCCCTAGCCAGCCAAGCAGCGGTGACCACAAGCATCAGGGAGCGCACCAGCTGTCCGCCGACACCACCAGCGAGCCCAAGGGTTGGATCAGCGAACCAAAAAAAGCTGTTAATCGCCAGGAAAGAAGCAAGCAGACGCGTGCGCTGGATGGCCATATCCGCAGCCAAGGAATAACCCTGAGCTGAAAGCCAGCGCCGCTGCAGCCGCTCAATCTCCCTAAACAGGAGAAAGGAGAGAAGACCGGCAAATACCAGTAAAGCTGGAACAGAAACCAGTCGGGGAAGACCCCAGGGGACAATAGACCCAATAGCAGCGGACATAAGCTATTTATCCTAGAAAAGACAATAACTAGACCTAGAATGCGCTTCCTGGCTTGCGACTACCTCCAATGAAATCTGGCGGCATGTAATCCAGCAACTGACCCTTATCGTCCATTACATCCTTAGAAGAATCACTTTGCTCGACTGGAGGATCCTTCTCAGGAGGAACAGGGCGAGGCTTCCAATTGCCCGACCTAGGCAATTGGGATGGGAATGAAGACTTCTGCTTTGGAGGCGGCAACACGGGAGCCTTCGGCAGCAACACCTGGAGCGGCTGAAGGATCGGCTCTGTCACTGTGCGACTGAACCCGCCCAGCGGTGTGAGCACCCGTTCGGCAAGACCATTGTCATAGGCCCAGCGGCCACTTCTCAGGTAATTGATATCACCATCGCCCTGCCACTGGATGAGCAAGAAGAATGCTAAAATCAACCCAGGATAGGAATACCAGGCCCAGTCCAAACCACGCTTCCCGCGCAGGGTCTGCCAATAGAGCCGTTCAGAATCAATATCGATGCAAGGGCTCTGACAGGCCACACAGGCGCTGGTCTCTTTCCCAAGCTCGCCAACGCTTCGGCACATTGACTGGGTCATCTTTGACTTGCCGCCCAGATGGGCTGAGCTGCCCAGAAGACTGCGAGGTCCGATCAGAATGGCCTGCACGGGCGCCATGGGGCAGACGTACTGACACCAGGCCTTACCTCCATAGGCCCAGCCCACCACCAAGGAAGCGCCAATCGTGAGCAACAGCAGCAGGCCAAGTCCGAGCGGACTGCTGTTCACAACCAGCAGCCGAAGCACCAGTCCTGCTATCAGCAGCGACCATTGCAGCTCGATGTGATGGCGGCCCAACCACGAGTCCGGCGACACCTTCACAACTTCACGACGACCCGTCTTGCCCAGTTGCGTGCGCTGCCAGCCCAGGGCCCTGAACAACTGGGAAACAAAGGCAAGGGGACAGGTGCGCCGCCAGACCTCATGGCTCAACGCCACAATCACCAGCAGACCAGCGGGCACAACCAGACCCCAGAAGATCCGGTTGCCGTCATGTCGATGAAGCTCGCAGGAAAGCCCTGGGGCACAAGGAACCATGCCTCCGGCCCAGCGATGGAGCTCTAGGGAATACCAGGGCGAGATCAGCAGGGAAAGAATCAGCAAAAGCCATCCAGCCACCAAGCCCCAGCGAAGAAGCCGAACCTGCCGCTCAGACACAGAATTAAAGATATTCATAGTCCTTGCGCCGAATAATCAGAGCCGAAAGGAAACACAATCTTCCCTGGCAACAATAATAAACTCATTTCAAGACGAATCCCCGAAACAGCCATGGATGCCGTGCAATCTATTTAACAAAAATTAACGATCAGATTTAGATTGGGATTTATTGCTTCCGACTGGGCCAGCATCTGGTGAAGGCCATGGGGTTAAGGGCTCCCTGCCGTGCCGAAAGGAGGGTGCAGCCACGTCAAAGGTCTCAAGCAAATCACAGCTGCCTTTACCGCTGCCGCAAAGCACAAGCCGCGTCTGGCAAGCGTCTGGTCGCCGCAGCGAGACTTGAAGTCATACAGCAGGGTATACGCCACGGCAAACTTACTAACCCTTCGCGGGAAATGACTTGGCCTTCCAAATAGTCCTGCTTAGCTAGACCTTTTGCAGGGCTAGGTGGAAGTTGTACATAGCTTGACCACATATCAAACCCACTGCCACCTGCCCAGCAAAGCAGGCATGATTTCTGGCTGATACCAAAGCACCGGGCTTGAGCAACCTCCAGACAACTGCGATCAGTCGAGCGGATCTAAGGCTCCGCTCGATCGGCTGGGCCCTGGCCGCCGGCGCCGTCGCGGGCCTGCCAGAGCTGGTGGCAGCAGGTCTGGATCCGGCCCTGCGCTCGGCGGGCTGCGGCCTTTTCTATGGCCTGCTGGCCTTTCACCTGCAGCGAGTCGACCCCGACGACAGCCACCTACAGGCGGGGTTGGTGGGTGCGGTGTGTGGAATTCGCAGCCTCGGCAGTCCCCTAGAGCTGACATCGGGCCTACCAGCTGTGATGATGGCGCTGATCCGCGGGTGGCTGCCGCTCTGGCTGCCGCTGATCGGCAGTGCCTTGGTGCTGCATTCAGCGCAGCGCTTGGCCCCACGCCTCCTGCCCGCCCGACGGCCGTAAGGCCGGGTTCATGAGCCTGCTGCACGCCACCTGGCTGTTTCCCCCCGAGGGTTCGGGCGGCCGCCTATTCCTGTGGGCCGACACCTGGCGGGTGGCGACCCCTGCCGTGCCAAAGCTGGAGGCCCCAGAGCACCCACTGGCCCTCAACGAAGACGACCTGGCCACCTGGCTCGACGACAACGGGCTGTGGTCGGAGGCCCTGCGCCCAGCCCGGGCCACCCTGACCCTGCCCGGCCGCAACCAGGCCGCCAAGGGCCGCCGCACCAGTGCCAGCACCTGGAGCGGCCTGCCCCTGCAGGCCGGCGAACCGATTCCCAAACAGCTCGAATGGTGGCCCTGGCAGGTGGAGGGCTGGGCCCTCGATGCTGCCAACGCGGGCGAATGGCTCAGCCAGATACCCCTGGCTGGTGAGCACCCGGAGATGGCCGATGAGCTGCGCTGGTGGAGTCACCTACAGCGCTGGGCCCTAAGCCTGATCGCCCGCGGCCGCTGGCTGCCCCAGATCGCCGAGGGCAAGGCCCGCTGGCTGCCCCTCCTCAACCGCGAAGACGACCGCCGCCGCCTCGAAGACCTGGCCAGCGGCCTGCCCCAGGTGGCCACCTGCGCCCTGGCCGCCGGCCCCAGCGGTGACCCCTCCCTGGCCTGCCGCCGCCCCGGCAGCGGGCGCCTGCGAGTGGCCAGCCTGCTGGAAGCCTTGCTCGATGGCCAGCTGCGGGTGGGCTTCAGTGCCAGCGCAGGCGGGCTCGATCCCTTGCTGGCGGCCTGGCAGAAGGCCCTGGGCAAAGGCGATGGCAGCCTCAGCCTGGGCGATGAGGAGCTGGAGCGTCTCAGCATCGCCACCCACCACTGGCGTGAAGGGGTGGCGGGCAAGGTGGAGCCAGCCCGCACCTGCCTGGAGCTGTTCACCCCCGCCGAGGGCGAGGAGCTCTGGGAGCTGCGCTTCGGGCTGCAGGCGGAAGCCGACCCGAGCCTGCGGGTGCCCGCCGCCGCCGTCTGGGCCGCCGGCGATCGGGGCCTGCAGATGGGCGAAGTGGCCGTGCCCCAACCGAGCGAGCTGCTGCTTGAAGGCATGGGCCGGGCCCTGACGGTGTTTGAACCGATCGTGCGGGGGCTGGATTCGGCCACCCCGGAAACGATGCAGCTCACGCCAGCCGAGGCGTTTGTGCTGGTGCGCACCGGCGCCCACCAGCTGCGCGATGTGGGCGTGGGTGTAGTGCTGCCGGCCAGCCTCGCAGGGGGCCTGGCCAGCCGGTTGGGCCTGTCCATCAAGGCCGAGCTGCCTGAGAAATCGCGCGGCTTCACCTTGGGCGAAACGCTCACCTGGGAATGGGAATTCATGATCGGCGGCGTCACCCTGACCCTGCGGGACCTGGAACGCCTGCAGGCCAAGCGCAGCCCCCTTGTGCAGCACAAGGGGGCCTGGATCGAGCTGCGTCCCGCCGACCTGCGCAACGCCGAGCGTTTCAGCGTTGCCGATCCAGGCCTGAGCCTCGACGACGCCCTGCGGCTCACCGCCAGCGACGGCGACACCTTCCATCGGCTGCCGGTGCACCGCTTCGATGCCGGCCCCCGGCTGCAGGCCGTACTGGAGCAGTACCACCAGCAGAAAGCACCCGACCCCCTGCCCGCCCCACCTGGCTTCTCCGGCCAGCTGCGGCCCTATCAGGAGCGGGGTCTGGGCTGGCTGGCCTTCCTGCACCGTTTCGACCAAGGCGCCTGCCTAGCCGACGACATGGGCCTGGGCAAAACGATCCAGCTGCTGGCCTTCCTGCAGCACCTCAAGGCCGAAGACGAACTCAAACGACCGGTGCTGCTGGTGGCGCCCACCTCGGTGCTCACCAACTGGAAGCGCGAAGCCCACGGCTTCACCCCCGAGCTGGGCGTGAGGGAGCACTACGGCCCGCGCCGGCCCTCCAGCCCCGAGGCCCTCAAAAAAGCTCTTAAGGGCGTGGATCTGGTGCTCACCAGCTACGGCCTGCTGCAACGCGACAGCGAGCTGCTCGAAAGCATCGACTGGCAGGGGGTGGTGATCGACGAAGCCCAGGCGATCAAAAACCACACCGCCAAACAAAGCCAAGCGGCCCGGGACCTGGCCCGCCCCAGCCGCGGCGGCAAAGGGGGCAGCCGCTTCCGGATTGCCCTCACCGGCACGCCGGTGGAAAACCGCGTCAGCGAGCTGTGGGCGCTGATGGATTTCCTCAACCCCAAGGTGCTCGGCGATGAGCCCTTCTTCCGCCAGCGCTACCGGCTGCCGATCGAGCGGTACGGCGACATGTCGTCGCTGCGGGATCTCAAAAGCCGGGTGGGGCCGTTCATCCTGCGGCGCCTCAAAACCGACAAGTCGATCATTTCCGACCTGCCGGAGAAGGTGGAGCTCAATGAATGGGTGGGCCTGGCTCCCGAGCAGAAGAAGCTCTACAACAAGACAGTCGACGAAAGCCTCGATGCCATCGCCCGGGCACCGCTGGGCCAGAAGCACGGCCAGGTGCTGGCCCTGCTCACCAAGCTCAAGCAGATCTGCAACCACCCGGCCCTGGCCCTGAAGGAAAACGCCGAGACCGTGCTGGCCAGCGGCAACGGCAGCTTCAGCAGCCGCAGCGGCAAGCTGCAGCGGCTCGAGGAGATCCTCGAGGAGGTAATCGAAGCGGGCGACCGGGCGTTGCTATTCACCCAGTTCGCCGAATGGGGGCTAATGCTCAAGGCCCACCTGGAGCGCAAATGGCGCCAGGAGGTGCCGTTCCTCTACGGCAGCACCAGCAAAACCGAGCGCCAGGCGATGGTCGATCGCTTCCAGGACGACCCCCGCGGCCCCCAGCTGTTTTTGCTGTCGCTCAAGGCCGGTGGTGTGGGCCTCAACCTCACCCGGGCCAGCCACGTCTTCCACATCGACCGCTGGTGGAACCCGGCCGTGGAAAACCAGGCCACCGACCGGGCCTACCGGATCGGCCAACAAAACCGGGTTTTGGTGCACAAGTTCATCACCAGCGGCTCGGTGGAAGAAAAAATCGACCGCATGATCAAAGAGAAGTCAAAAATGGCTGCAGAAATCGTCGGCTCCGGTGAAGACTGGCTCGGCGGCTTTGATGTGGGCCAACTCAAAGATCTAGTGGCCCTGAGCGAAGAGGATTAACGCCATGGATGCCCAGGGTTCTGATGTTCGCTGGAAACAGCGCTTCGACAACCTCCAGCGCGCCTACCAGCGCCTGCGCTGGGCCTTAGAAATCCACCAGCAGGATCCTGGCAACGAGCTAATCCGCATGGCCGTGATCAAGGCCTATGAATTCACCTTTGAGCTGAGCTGGAAAACCCTCAAGGATTTTCTCGTTTACAACGGTATCGATGCCAAGCTGCCACGCGAAGTGCTCAAACAGGCCTTTGCCACCGGCCTGCTCAACAACGGCCAGCTGTGGATCGACATGCTGGAGGAGCGCAACCTGATGGCCCACACCTATGACGACACCAGAGCCCGCAAAGCCGTAGATCAGATCCAGGAGCGCTACCTCAGTGGCCTGCAGCAACTGCACGACCTACTGGCAACCAAACGGCAGGAGGCCCCATGAGTGCGCCAACCACCAGCTCAGCCCCTGCCGATATCAACCACGGCATCCCCGATCGCACCGTGGCCGAGATCCGCTGCTGCCTGAAGCGCTTCCCCCAGATCCACTGGCTGAAGCTCTATGGCTCTCGGGCGATGGGCCGCCACTGGAGTGGCTCCGACATCGATCTGGCCTACAGCGCCAACGATGATTGCAGCGCTGCTCTGCACGAAGCCCTCGACCAACTGCCCACCCCCTATCTCTTTGATGTGACGCACTGGGAATCGCTCCGCTACGCCCCCCTGCGCGAACACATCGAACGCGTAGGCATCACCTTCCCATGACCCTCACCCCCACCACCTACGCCAGCGCCATCAACACCCAGCTCGGCGACCAGGGCCTGGCCCAGCAGCCCTGGTGGGTGGAGCAGTGGATGGAGCTGATCAACTCCTACCGCTTCAAAAAGCGCCTGGAGCGCGCCTGGGAGTATGCCCGCAGCGGCAATGTCACCTCGATCCGCTTTGAGGGGCGGCGAGTGCATGCCCGAGTGCAGGGCACCGACGAAGAGCCTTACAAGGTGAAGCTCTGGCTCGACGTGCTCCACGACGACGACTGGAACTACGTGCTCGACGCCCTCACCCAGAAGGCGCGCTGGTCGGCCCAGCTGCTGGCCGGCGTCATGCCCCAGGACATAGAGCGCGCCTTCGCGGCCAGCGGCAAGCGCCTGTTTCCGTTCAAGTTGCAGGAGGTGCGCAGCGAGTGCAGCTGCCCCGATAAGGCCAACCCCTGCAAGCACGTCAGCGCCGTCTACTACCTGATGGGCGATCGCTTCAGCGAAGACCCCTTCGTGCTGTTCCAGCTGCGCGGCCGCACCCGGGCCCAGCTGCTGGCCGACCTGGCCAAGCGGCGGCGCAAGGCGCTGGCAAAACAGGCCAGACAGGCTGCCGCCAAACAGGGCTCCCAGCCGGGCGCCGCAGTGGCGCTGCAGCCGGTGCATCCAGCCATCAAGGACCCAAACCGCTGGTGGCGCTACGGCGCAGCCCTCGATTCGGATCTGGTGGTGATCACACCAGCCCTGGAGGGCGACACCGGCCTCGATGCCGCCGGTCCCCTGCCCCTGGCAGAAGAACCCCGCTTCCCCGAGGCCAATCTCCACTTCCTGGAGCACCTCAAGGCCCACGGCCAGCAGCTGGCGGCCCTGGCCATGGCCAAGGCCATGGGCCCGGCCAACGGTGATGACAGCTGAGCTCCCCAGCCCGCCCCCCTGGCTGACGCCGGCGGCCCAAAGCCTGGCCCTGTGCCTGCTCAGCAATTACCAGCGCGCCTTCGGCACCCCTCTGATCGCCGGCCTAGCCGCCGACGCCTCGCCCCAGCTGGTGGCCCAGGAGCTGTTTGCCGCCGAGCTGGTGCTGCTGGCCCATGACGGCGCCGATCCCAGCAGCGAGCCAGGGCCAAGACTGATCTATGCCAACCGGGCGGCCCTGCGCCTATGGCTGCGCCCCTGGCCCGAGCTGGTGGGTATGCCGTCGCGGCTCACCGCCGAGCCCGCCGAGCGGGCCAGCCGCCGCCAGGCGTTGGTGGCAGCCCAAGCCAAAGAAGCGATCTCGGGCTACCGGGGCATCCGCATCGACAGCCGCGGCCGCCGCTTTGCCATCGAAGCCGCCCGCCTCTGGACCCTGCGCGATAGCTCAGGCCAGCCCTGCGGCCAGGCCGCCCGCTTCAGCCGCTGGTGGCTGTTGTGATGCACCCAGCTGTTGTGAAGGCAAACCTGTTGTGATCGCCGCCATCCCAGCGCCGCCGCCCCAACTACCCGCCGAGCTGCGGCCCCTGCTCACAACCCTGCAGCAACGCGGTTTTCAGGTGCGGCTGGCCCCGCCGCCAGTACGCGGCGCCTACGGGCTGTTCCAAGCCAAAACGCGCACCCTCTGGATCGCGCCGGTGGCCTTCGAGCTGGGCATCGGCCGACAGGTGTTCCTGCATGAGGCCATTCACGCAGCCCAGAGCTGTCCCACCGGCGTGCTGCAGCCCTTGGGCTGGAACGTGCGGCTCAACCCGGTGGTGGAGCAGGAGATCAGCGGCATCCTCACCACCCGCTACCACCACGGCAACCGGCAACTGGAGCGGGAAGCCTTCAGCGTGCAGGGCCATCCCGACGCCATCGGCCGGGTGATCGCCGCCTTAAAGCAGCGCTGCCGGTTGCCCCTACCTGCCAGTGGTGCCAACCGAACGGGGCCGTAAGGGCCGAACCAAAACGGGCGGTCTACCCCCTGCCGTCGCCCGGCTGGCCGCAGCACATTGGCTGTGTCCCGGAGAACATCCGATGCTCACCCTGCACCAACATCCCTTCGAGTTACTCGAGCAACAACTGCGCGCTGCCGAGCGTCCCGCCGCCGAGCGAGTGCCGGCCGCCGAGGTGCACGAAACCGACGACGCCTATGTAATCGCCCTTGAGCTTCCCGGTGTCGATAAGACCTCGATCGACGTCAAGGCCACCGACCGCAGCCTGGTGATCAACGCCGAGCGCCGCCAGCCAAGCCCCGATGCCTCTTCCCCGGTCGCCAAACAGACCTCCTTGATCAGCGAATTCCGCTACGGCACCTGGAGCCGCAGCTTCCGCTTCCCCGGCGGCATCAACCGCGAAAGCCTGCAAGCCCACTACCGCGACGGCCTGCTCACTGTGACGGCACCTAAGGCCCAGAACCTCACCACCGTGCAGGTGCAGGTGGAGGGCTGATCAGGGCCGAGCGGACACGAGAGAGAAGAGAAACCTCCCAGGCCCGGCCCACCCGCCGGGCCTTTTTTGTCGGCGGGCTTCCTAAAGTTGGACAAATTGCGGATCGATCCATGGTTGGTGCCGTCGCAACCGCAGCCCGCCTCAGCCTGCAATGCGAGCCGATCGCACCGGACACCACCACGATCCGCTCGCTCGACTGGGACCGCAGCCGCTTTGATATTGAGTTTGGCCTGCGCAACGGCACCACCTACAACAGCTTCCTGGTGCGGGGCGAGCGCACCGCCCTGATCGATACCAGCCACCTCAAATTTGAAGGCAGCTGGCTGCCGCTGCTGCAGGAGCTGATCGACCCCAAAGCAATCGATCACCTGATCGTGAGCCACACCGAGCCCGACCACTCGGGACTGATAGGCCACCTGCTCGAGCTCAACCCCGAGATCGAGATCGTGGGCTCCAAGGTTGCGATCCAGTTTCTTGAGAATCAGGTGCACCGGCCCTTCAAAAGCCGGGCGGTAAAAAGCGGCGAAGAGCTCGATCTGGGCACCAACCCCACCAGTGGCGTGGCCCACCGCTTCGAGTTTCTCAGCGCTCCAAACCTGCACTGGCCCGACACGATCTTTTCCTTCGACCACGGCACCGGCATCCTCTACACCTGCGATGCCTTTGGCCTGCACTACTGCTCCAAGGAGCTGTTCGACACCGATCCCGGCGCCATAGCCCCAGATTTTCGCTTCTATTACGACTGCCTGATGGGCCCCAACGCTCGCAGCGTGCTGCAGGCGATGAAGCGCATGGATGGGTTGCCCGAGATCACCACGGTGGCGGTGGGTCATGGGCCCTTGCTGCGCCATCACCTCGGCCTCTGGCTGGATGACTACCGAACCTGGAGCAGTGAGCGCAGCACGGGCGAAAACTATGCGGCAGTTTGCTATCTGAGCCAATACGGCTTCTGCGACCGCCTCAGCCAGGCGATTGCCCGCGGCATCGGCAAGGCCGGCGCCGCAGTGCAGCTGGTGGATCTGCGCGCCACCGACGCCCAGGAGCTCAGTGCCCTGATCGGTGAAGCCAGTGCCGTGGTGGTACCCACCTGGCCAGCCCGGCCCGATGCCGAGCTGCAAGCTTCGATCGGAACCTTGTTAGCGGCCCTCAAACCGAAGCAGTGGGTGGGCAGCTACGACGCCTTCGGCGGCAACGACGAGCCGATCGACACCGTGGCCAGCCAGTTGCGCAGCCTCGGCCAGAAGACCGCCTTTGAACCGCTGCGGGTGCGCCAGGTGCCTGGCGGCAACGACTATCAGCGCTGCGAGGAAGCCGGCACCGACCTAGGCCAGCTGCTAACCAAGGAGAAGACAATCGCCGCGATGAAGTCTCTAGATGCCGATCTCGACAAGGCCCTGGGGCGCCTCTCCGGGGGGTTGTATGTGGTGACGGCGCGGCAGGAGACACCGGAGGGCACGCGCAGCTCAGCGATGGTGGCCAGCTGGGTGAGCCAGGCAAGTTTCGAGCCCCCCGGCCTCACGGTGGCGGTAGCCAAAGACCGGGCCATCGAGGCGCTGCTGCAGGTGGACGATCGCTTCGTGCTCAACATCCTGCGGGAGGACAACCACCAGGAGCTGCTGCGCCATTTCCTCAAGCGCTTCCCGCCCGGAGCCGACCGCTTCGCCGGGGTAAGCACCCTCGAGGGCGCCGCCACGGGCGGCCCGGTGCTCGGTGATGCCCTGGCCTACCTGGGCTGCCGCGTGGTGCAACGCCTCGAGGGCCCCGACCACTGGATCATTTACGCCGAGGTGGAGCAGGGGAACGTGGCCGACACCGAAGCCAGCACCGCCGTGCACCACCGCAAAGTCGGGAACCACTACTAGAAGACAAAACGACCCAAGCATTCCCAAAAACCCTTGCTACAATTGAGTTGCAAAGAAATTTTGCCCCTCAAAACTCAGTTCAAAATCAGTTCAATCCCCTGATACGGCAAGGGATGACCTGCGAACCGAGTTCAAAGGCAGTTCAAGGAAATGCCCCCATCACCTGACGAGCAGAAGCATTTAGAAGCACTCAGCACCCTGCTGGAAGCACAAGGACTAGGTGCTGCTGACCTACTGCGGGCAATAACTGCTCTTGCTGCGGTCAAACAGCAAGAAACCGAAGAAAACGGGGGCAAAGGGGAAAACAAGGTTTTCCAAGACAAACTCCTTCTATACCCAGAAAGTGAAGACGCATTTATTTTTAGATATGGAACGACAAAAAGCAAGAACTTTTATCTTAGAATATACTGCAAGGAGACAAAACAACTCTTCAAGAGAAGTTTAAGAACATCAAGTAAAGAAGAGGCAATAGTCAAGGCAAGAGGGATTTATTCAGATACCTATGGAAAACTAGCACGAGGTGAGAAAACCAAATCCCTTACTACAAAAGAACTAATATCACTTTATCTAGAAAGAGAGAAAAAGAGAATATCTCCACTCCCCAAAGCAGGAATAACAAAAGAAACATATGAAACGAAGAAGCAATATTTGAGTGTATGGGAGAAATATATTACCGATGAACTAAAAATGGGAGAAACAAAAATTGAGAATATACCACCTGATAGAACGAGAGAGTTTCAATACTGGTTGGGAAGACAAGAAAAAATGTATTACAAAGAAAGAAAGGGTTTTAGTGCAGACTATATCAACTCAATCATTTGTGAAACAAGAAGAATGTATAAAGAGGTCGCAGTTAGAGACAGGTTTTTGTCTTCTGCCCTAGTCCCCCAAATAGACAAAGCAAAAGGGCAAAACAATACAGACCCCAAGAGGCACATATTGGAAATAGAGGAATGGGTAAAACTAGCAACATACCTAAGAACTCGTAAATACCTAAAACCAGAAGGTTCATCCAAACTAGAACAAGCAAAACGAGCAATTTTTAGGGAGTATATGGGAATTGCCTATAATACTGGAATGAGACCCAAAGAATTACTGGGTCTTAGTTGGAACGACGAAAGAACCAATAACACAGACAGCAAAGAAAACCAATTAATTTATAAACTGCTAGAAGTAAGGGCAAGCAACTCAAAGACAGGCAGGAAAAGAACAGTAAATGCTCCCGTAGCAAGAAGATTAGAAAGACTAGAAAAGATTTATAAAGAAATGGGGATGGATAAGCAACCTAACCATTTTATTTTTAGAAATCCAACTTACGAACGGCAAGAAAAAAACATCCCCTACGGGCAACCTGCATTCACTAAAAGATTAGATAAAGCATTAATAGAAGCAGGTCTTCAAGAGCAACTTGAAAAAACGGGTAGGAAAATCACTTTGTATTCCAGCAGGCATTTTTATACAACATTAAGACTTCAAAATGGATTGAATATCCATCTTCTTGCAAGGCAATTGGGAACATCTACAACTTACATAGACCAAACCTACTCTCATATAAGAATAGAGCAGAACACAGACAAAATCTCTCAAGGGATGTCTTTGCTTAAAAAACTACAAGACTTGTAAAAGGTTAAAAAACATAGAAAAGCAAGACCAACCAAAGACATTAAAACGATAAAACCTAAAGGAGTATTGCAACCATACGATACGAGCAATTTAATGGTATTCTTTTCGGGAGGTTTCGCACCCACCATTCGTGAAGGGAATTATTAAGAAGGTTTTGCTTGCGACTTGCGTGATTGGGGCAACCACCTGTTCTTATGCTTATCCCTTCAAACCAGACCCGCAATCCTTCCAGAATTATATGAATTCAGTCAGATGGAATGACGGAAGCAAAGTAAAATTCCAGAATATAAGTAATTGCAGCAATTATGATGGTATGCTTTTTACTTGCAGAGGATATGCAACCATAAGCAATCCTATGGGAACTAAAATTTGCGAAATAACGAGTGCGAAATATGCTTTACCATCAGGTGCTGGGTGGTCTAGAGGACCTCTATATGAAACTGGAAATTGCAGATACAAGTAACCAAACATCTACCACCTCCCCAAACAACCTGCACTTCTTGACGGAACAAGATTTTAGCATATAATGCGGGCATCCATAGGGGCAGTTCTCCCGATGAATACCGAAATCACAGCAACTTCACCAGTAGTAGTAGAAACGGAAGAAGACAAGAGCACTACCGCAGAAGTAGTAAAACAACTTCCTATTGATAATGAGGTTAAAACAACTATTCTCTTAAACGTTGAGGAGAATATCAAAACTCTTCTTAAAAAACTTTCGGACAAAGAAGAAATTGGATGGGGTATTGATACAGACCCAGAAGAATTCTCACACCTTCCAAATTCTATTACTGGTGTGATTATTCACTATGTAATCAAAGGAATTAAAGAAGATTTTGATTATGAATTTGAAAACCCACCAAAATCCTTGAAGATGCGTGGAATATCAAAAGATGCAAAGAAAATTGCTGGTAAAAAACGACTTCTTACCAGAGACCAGAAGAATGAACTTCTTGAAAGAACACAAATGAGTTTTTATGATAAGAAGATTTCTTCTGGTGAAATGACGGTTGATAGTGCTATGAATGAGATTAGAGAAGCATATGGGAAAAAGCAAAGTTTTGAAGAAATAGGTTATATACTTCCTTCAAAGAAAACAGATTATCCCTACTGGGTTGATGAACTGGAGGTTGGTTAAATGAATTCAGATATTGCTTGGTATATCTTTTTCATTTCTCCAATCTATTTTTTTCTATGGTTTGGATTGGATATTATTACCAAAAACAAACTTGAAGATGGTGACGAGTTAATTGGTAAAATACTATTAGTTTTCTTAAAGTTATTAGAGGTTGGTGGTCTTATTCTTGCCTTATTGCTTCTTCTTCAGGTATATGAAATAATAAAAGATGGGTATTATGCAGATTTCAAATGGGAAAGCATATTTGACTATAGTGGAATGAATTTCAATATGCGTCGTGGTTTATTTGCAAGGTTTGTGCTTATGCCTATCATATCAGTAGTCATTATGATTTTCCCAATACTGATAATTGCGTATAGTTGCGTTGGTTTAAGCATTTACATTCCTGCACTATTACCTTATTTTAAGAAAAGGCAAATTTTAAGCAAAAAAGACACAAGCATTTATAAGCATTCACCTTAAACCTTGTAACCTTATGCAAGTGCGTCAGGTTAGAAAACACTTCAGACCTTCGCAGGACGACCTACAACACCCTTCAACCCAAACGAACGGACAATCCCAACACCACCCACTCTTTCCCGTTCAAACGGGTTGGCACAAAGGGGGATGCCTCAATTTCTCTTGTTTTAAGATAAAACCTTGTCGTATTGATTTCTTGTTAAATCCTATAAAATATATTTCATTTTACGGAAATCAACTAATTTAAAAATACTGATTTTAATTAGTATATGTGAATTGTTTATCGCACTCTCTATGCGATGCAACGTTGTTTGTTATGGAACGAACACCAGATGACTTGACTTATTATGAAATTTATGCTATGATTTACATAAATAAAAAGGTAGTTCAACAACCACCTTTTATTCATTCTAAAAATATCAAACATATTGCCGAACAATTCATTCCCTCTTGGATAGTATAAACAACTATGGGATTTCCAAAAGAAATCCAAGTGGTTCAACTCCACCCCCATTAATTCATAACGAATGAAGTGGAAACATAGTTGGGGAGAAAAGTAAGTAATACCACATACTTATGGATTGTTTGGGGTATGAAATCCCCTTTGCTTTGCTGTGCTATGAATTATTTTCAAATTAAACTTCATAAAAATCATATTCCACTCAATCCATATCTATGTATTAAAAATCAAGTGGATTACGATTATTACATTAATACCCTTCTTTATCTACATAATCAACTTGAATTGGGATTTAATCCTAAATGGATGGTTTCTTTTCACTATCAACACCCAGTAGAACACGGAAAATCAATCAAAGAAACCAATAAAACTTTGGGTTTTGGTGATAGATATGGTTTCAAGACCTACCGAAACTTATGGAATGAAGTTCCGATGTATAACTACTGGGACAAACAACGAAACACCGAAGAAAGAGTAATAGAGGATGCTTCCCAAATCAAGAATGTTATACTAAACTGCCTTTACGGTATTAAAAGATTGAATAGAACGGATAGGAATGAATACCCTAACTTATTCTTCTTTCACGAAAAAGGGAAAACTAAACTTCAATACCATACTCACCTTCTCTTACCAAGTGAAAATCTTAAAATTGATGAATATTCTGAATTAGAGGATATGTTTAATACAACAATCAGAAAATCACGAAAGTGTTTCTCCAAGTGGAAGAAAATACACATAGAACCAGTTAAAACGAAATATGATGTTATTGGGTACTTAAACAAAGAAACCAACTCCAATCATATTTCATTTGACCCATATAACTCAAACCCTATTATTCCTCAAAACACATAAAGATGAAACAAAGAACAATCAACATTTCATTTACGAAAGACGATATGGATTTATACAACGAACTTATGAGAGAAAGTTGTTTATCCTATGTTCCCGCAAGTGTTCTAATCAGAAATTATATAAAAAGTGGGATTAAGACTAAGCAAAAAACACCACTATCAATATAATATGAATTCCAAACCAATAAAACTGCCTAATGTTGAGTATGAAATGCTTATAGAATTAGCAAAGAAAGACAGAAAACCCCCAGACCAGTTTATAGCAAACTTAATCACTAAACTCTATAATGGAAGAAGATAATTCAAATAAAAAGATAAAATACAAAGATATGGTGGATAGAATGAAGAAGGCACACCAGAAAAATCAATTAAAATCAAATACGGATACAACAGATAGTCAAGCAAGACAAGATAAAATCCAAGATTTAGAGAACAGAAGTGGTGGTAAAGGTGGTGGTGGAAAGATTTCCTGGTCTGGTTTGAGATGACTACTAATAATCAATATTCTATGTGGGATGAATATGATTTCGGAGAAACCAAAATAAATCCACTTGCTCCATATACTTATGATAAATCATTTGAAATTGCTGATGGTATGACCGAAAAAGAAATAATCAAACTTGGGTTTAATGGTGAAGAGGATTTATGGGATTATATTAACAACAATTATACAATTACCGAATGATACTACCAGCAAAAGCAGTAGATACTATCAATAACAATCCTTATATTCCAATCTATATACTCCCCTCTTCGCAAGAGTGATATTCTGTTCTTTTTATAAAAAAATTCTGCGAGATAAATTCGGTTCACAGGATTTCGCACAACTCACCAACGCAAGACCAGTCAGGACACCTTGAAACCTGAGAGAATTGATGCTGAGTGAGACCTCCCGCAACCAACAGGAAGTCAAGGTCTCAGTTCAAAAAGAGTTCAAAGTGCTTGGAGGGACTTGATGCCTCACCCAAAACCCAGTCATACCAAGACAAGTCGGGAGTGGTTCAGCAAAGCAGGCAACCACTACTGATGGGCAGCCCTGCCGAGCCCGGCCCCAGCCGACGCGTCATCCAGCTCCCCATCGAGCCGGGGCTGATCTGCCTCAAGGGGCTGAGCCCCAACCGGCTGCGCTTCGAGGTGGAATACGGCCTGGAGCGCGGCACCACCGCCAACAGCTTCCTGTTCCAGGAGGTGCCCCTGCTGGTCCATCCCCCCGGCGGCTCCTTTGCCGAGCCCTTCCTGGCAGAGCTGGCGAAGCTGGTGCCGGCCGAGGCCCCCTTGAAGGTGGTGGTGGGTCACGTCAACCCCAATCGGGTAGCCCTGTTGCACCAACTGGCGGCCCGCTGGCCCAACCTGCTGCTGGTGAGCTCCAACACCGGCGCCAAGCTGCTCGAAGAGCTTTGGAACCTGCAGAAACCGGTCGCCCCCGGCAGCGAGACAACCCCCGAGCCGATCCCAGCTCTGCCTCGGATCGATGTGGTGAAGCAGGATGCCAGCCGCAACCTCGTCGATGGCCACGTGCTGCGCCTGATTCCCACCCCCACCCCCCGCTGGCCCGGGGCGCTGATGGCCTTCGAGGAGACCAGCGGCCTGCTGATGAGTGGCAAATTTTTCGCGGCCCACCTCTGCAGCGAGAGCTTCGCTGAGGCCAACCGCAGCAGCAGTGAGGAAGACCGCCGCTACTTCTACGACTGCCTGATGGCACCGATGGCGCGCCAGGTGGAGTCGGTGGTGGAGCGGCTCGAAGCCCTCGACATCCGCACCATTGCGCCCGGCCACGGGCCGGCGATCAGCGAGAGCTGGCGCAGCCTCCTCAATGGCTACCACCGCTGGGGCGCAACCCAGGAGCGGGCGCGCCTATCGGTGGCACTGCTGTTTGCCAGCGCCTACGGCAACACGGCCGCCATCGCCGATGCCCTCGCCCAGGGGGTCGCCCGCACCAGCGTGCGGGTGGAGAGCATCAACTGCGAGTTCACGCCACCTGAACAGCTGCTGGCGGCGATCCGCAGCTGCGATGCGATCTTGATCGGCTCTCCCACCCTCGGCGGCCATGCCCCCACACCGATCGTGTCAGCCCTGGGCACGGTGCTAGCTGAGGGCGACCGCAGCAAGCCGGTTGGGGTCTTTGGCAGCTTTGGCTGGAGCGGTGAAGCCCTGGATCTGCTGGAGAGCAAGCTGCGCGATGGCGGCTTCCACTTCGCCTTTGAACCGATCAAGGTGAAGTTCAGCCCCGATGCGGCCAGCATCAAAGCTATCGAGGAAACCGGCACCGCCCTTGGCCGCCAACTGCAGAGCGAACAGCGCAAGGCGCAGCGCCGAACCGCCAGTGGCGGACTCAGCCAGAGCCGCAGCAATCCAGCAGTGCAGGCCCTGGGCAGGGTGGTGGGCTCCCTTTGCGTACTCACCACCAGCAAAGGGGAGGGCGGCAACCGCCTCAGCAGCGCCATGGTGGCCAGCTGGGTGAGCCAGGCCAGCTTCTCGCCGCCTGGCTTCACTGTGGCCGTAGCGAAAGACCGGGCGGTGGAGGCCCTGCTGCACGTCGGCGATCGCTTTGCTCTCAACGTGCTGGCCGCAGGGCGTGAAAACGGTCCGATGAAGCAGTTTTTGCAGCCGTTTGCCCCAGGCGCCGACCGCTTCGCCGGCCTGGAGCTGGAGCACAGCCCCAGCGGCCAACCGCTTCTACCGGAGGCCCTGGCCTGGCTGGAAGCCACGGTGCAGCAGCGCATGGAATGCGGCGACCACTGGCTGCTGTATGCCCAGGTGAGCCAGGGCGGCGTGCTCGACGCCAGCGCCACCACGGCCGTGCACCAGCGCCGCAGCGGCGCCAACTACTGAGAGCCGCAAAGCCCGGGGTCACGGGGCACGGAGTCACGGAGCCACAAAGCCACGCAAGCACGACTAACTCATAGTCGTTCCGACTTCGGGTAAGCTAAGCTCTCCGCCAGTCGCAACACCTGCCAAGCCATGGATATCGCCAAGCCCAGCACCAAGGCCAATCTTGAAGCCGCTTTTGGCGGCGAGAGCATGGCCAATCGCAAATACCTATTTTTCGCGGAGGTGGCCAAGCAGGTCGGCAACCCCGAGCTGGCCAAGCTGTTTCGCGACACCGCCGCCCAGGAAACCGAGCACGCCTTCGCCCACTTCCGGCTGCTCCATCCCGAACTCGTCATCGACGATCCCGCCAACCTCTCCGGCGAGCAGAAGCAGGCCCTGCTCAGCCGCTGCCTGGAGCTGGCGATCGAGGGCGAAACCTACGAATACAAGACCATGTATCCGGAGTTTGCCGAACAGGCCCGCACCGATCGCGATGGCGAAGCTGCAGCTGAATTCCAGGAGCAGATCGACGAATCACAGCAGCACGCCGGCATCTTTCGCACCGCCGCCAAAAACTTCGGCCTGCTGGAACCGATCGAGCAGCACCACGCCGAGCGCTACGGCATCGCCCTCGAAGCCCTGCAGGGCAAGGGGGTGGCCGGAGAGGCAGATGAGCCCGTAGCCGGCAAGTGGATCTGCAAACTGTGCTCGATGATTTACGACCCCACAGCAGGCGATCCCGATTCCGGCATCGCTCCGGGCACCCCCTTTGAAGCGATCCCCGACGACTGGCGTTGCCCGATCTGCGACGCGCGCAAGGCTAGCTTCGTGCCCTACCGGGAGCCCCAACTTCTTGGCGTTTGATTCCCCAACTGGGCTGCAATTTATGTAGCCCAGAACACTATTTCAACCAATTGCTGCCCCGAAAGGTCCAGAATAAAAACCCAGTTAAGCAAAGGGGTTTCAGGGTCTAGGCCTAGATCCGCGCAGACCTTTTTAAGGGTGTAAAGGCAATCCCAAAGTAATTCAGTAAACGGCCGCGAATTTGCCGCCAGCCCGCTGCAATAGCTGCAGTTCTGACACCAGGAATGGCCAGCACCGCTATCGCCTCAACTGGCAACTATCCCCTCGGGGTGCGGGCAACGGTGCGTTATCGGGGGTTCGTGCTGATCCCCCAGGCGGATTTCACCTGGCTGGTGCGCCCCGAGCGAAGTCCCATGCACCTGCTGCCATTTCGGGCACCGGCCAGCTCCCTAGCTGACGTCAAAGCCCTAGTTGATTGGCGCTTGGTCGAAGCAATTTAAGCTGCTTGATTTAGCCCAACCCGACTTCAAGCTGCCTGGGGAGGCGGCGTTGGATCGTGGTGGATGTGAAAAGGCAGCACCAGGGTGGCCCAGTGATCGGGGCGCTCGGGACGGGGACGGCGGGAGCGACGCACACCAAAAGGAACACGCACCACGTTGGTGCCCTCGACCCGCAGCACCTGGCCCGTTCCTGTACCAGTTCCGTCGTTGCTGCCCTTCATGGTCCCGAGAATGAATGGCTTAAGCGCTGATTGTGCCTGCTAACAGGCGTCAAGCCCGCACAGTGTGCGCCATGACGGCACTAATGAACAGTGGCAGCTGGCACCACTTGGGCCAGTTCCTGCTCTGCCAGCTCCGGCCCTGCCAGCTCCTCCATGCTCGGGCAGGTGCACACCAGGTTGCGATCGCCGTAGGCGTTGTCGATCCGGGCCACCGCCGGCCAAAACTTCGCTAGGCGCTGATCCTCACCAGCCGGAAATGCAGCCTGCTGGCGGGTATAGGGCCGATCCCAGTGATCAGCAGTTACCGCAGCCAGGGTGTGGGGAGCTCGCTTGAGGGGGTTGTTGAGGGGATCGGCGCTGCCGGCCTCCAGCGCCGTGGCCTCCTGGCGGATCGCCACCATGGCCGCGCAGAAGCGGTCGAGCTCAGCGAGCGACTCGCTTTCCGTGGGTTCCACCATCACCGTGCCCGCCACTGGCCAGCTCACCGTGGGGGCATGGAAGCCGTAGTCCATCAGGCGCTTGGCCAGGTCATCGACCTCCAGGCCGCAGCTGCGCTTGAGCGGCCGCAGATCGAGGATGCACTCATGGGCCACGCGCCCGCCAGCGCCCCGGTAGAGCACGGGAAAATGGGGCTCCAGGCGCTCGGCCAGCAGGTTGGCGGCCAGCAGGGCCACCTGGCTGGCCTGGCGCAGGCCCGCACCGCCCATCATGCGGATATACATCCAGCTGATTGCCAGAATCGAAGCACTGCCCAGGGGTGCCGCAGCCACGGGCCCCACCCCTCCGCACCCAACCCCTACGGCACCCGGCAAGAAGGGCAGTAGGTGGGATGCCACCGCAATCGGGCCCACGCCGGGGCCGCCGCCGCCGTGGGGAATGCAGAAGGTCTTGTGCAGGTTGAGGTGGCAGACATCGGCGCCATAGAGACCCGGCTTGCACAGGCCCACCTGGGCGTTGAGGTTGGCGCCATCGAGGTACACCTGGCCGCCGCGGGCGTGCACCAGCTCGCAGATACGGCGAATAGCCGGCTCAAACACGCCGTGGGTGGAGGGATAGGTGACCATCAGCGCCGCCAGCTGCTCGGCGTGGGCAGCGGCCTTGGCCTCCAGGTCGGTGAGATCAATGTTGCCAGCCTCATCGCAGGCCACCGCCACCACCTGCAGGCCGGCCATCACGGCGCTGGCTGGGTTTGTGCCGTGGGCACTAGTGGGAATCAAGCAAACGGTGCGATGGGCGTCCCCTTGGCTGCGGTGCCAGGCCCGGATCGCCAGCAAGCCGGCATATTCCCCCTGGGAGCCGGCATTGGGCTGCAGCGACACACCGGCAAAACCGGTGATCAGCGCCAGCCAGCGCTCCAGATCCGCCGCCAGAAGCTGGTATCCGGCGGCCTGCTCAGCCGGGGCGAAGGGGTGCAGCTGGCTGAAGGCCGGCCAGCTCACCGGCGCCAGCTCGGCGGCGGCATTGAGCTTCATGGTGCAGCTACCCAGCGGGATCATCCCGTGCACCAGCGATAAATCCTTAGCTGAAAGGCGCTGGATGTAGCGCAAAAGCTCGGTTTCACTGCGGTAGCGATGGAAGACGCTCTGCCGCAACCAAGGCTGCTGGCGCAGGGGCATGGCCGGGCCAGCAGGCGGGCTTTTGCCCAGCTCCCGCCAGGGCTCAGCGCACCCAGCCAGCGCCCGCAGCAGCCGCTCCAGCTCCTCGGCGCTGCTCAGCTCATCAAGGCTGATGCCAACGCCATCTTCTGCCTGGTGCAGGTTGAAGCCAGCCGCCAGGGCAGCCGCCACCAGCACCTTGGCCTGATCCGGCGGCAGGGGCAACCACACCGTGTCAAAACCCTGGCCCGGCAACACCGGCAGAGCGAGGGCCTCCAAGCCAGCCACAAGGGCCGCGCGCAGGCTGAGCAAGCGCCGGGCGATCGCCTCCAGGCCATCGGGGCCATGGTGCACCGCATAAAAGCCAGCCATCACTGCCAGCAGCACCTGAGCGGTGCAGATGTTGCTGGTGGCCTTGTCGCGGCGGATGTGTTGTTCGCGGGTCTGCAGGGCCAGGCGCAGGGCGGGCTGGCCTGCCGCATCCAGCGAGCGCCCCACCAGGCGGCCGGGGATCTGGCGCTTGAACTGCTCGCCCGTGGCAAAAAAAGCGGCATGGGGACCACCAAAACCCAGCGGCACCCCCAGGCGCTGGGCGCTACCGACGGCGATATCAGCGCCGAGGTGGCCCACCGGCTCCAGCAGCACCTGGGCCAGGGGATCGATCGCCACAGCCGTGATCACCCCGGCCTGGCGGGCGCTAGACAGCAGCTCGCTGGGATCCCAGAGCCGGCCCTGGCGGCCAGGCAGCTGGATCAGCAAACCAAAAGCATCCGCTGGCAGGGTGGCCCCAGCCAGCGACTCGGCTGCCACCAGCTCGAGCTGGATACCCAGGGGCTCGGCCCGGGTTTGCAGCACCGCCAGGGTCTGGGGGAACACGGCCCGATCCACCAGAAAGCGGCCGGCCCCGGGGCGCTTGCAGACAGCGCTAGCCATGGCCATGGCCTCAGCGGCGGCGGTGGCCTCATCTAATAAGGAGGCATTGGCGATCGGCAGGCCGGTGAGCTCGCTGATCAGGGTCTGAAAATTCAGCAGGGCCTCAAGCCGGCCCTGGGAAATTTCGGCCTGATAGGGGGTGTAGGCGGTGTACCAGGCGGGGTTTTCAAACACCTGGCGCTGGATCAGCGCCGGCGTGGCGGTGCCGTAGTAGCCCTGGCCGATCAAGCTGCGTTGCAGCTGGTTGGCCGCAGCGATCTCGGCAAGTTCAGCCAGGGCCTGGGACTCACTGCAGGGCTCGGGCAAACCCGCAGCCGAGGCCGCCGGATCTAGCAGCAAATCGGCGGGCACCACCTGGGCGGCCAGGGCCTCGAGGCTGGACGCTCCGAGTTCCGCCAACATCCGCTGCTGCTCAGCGGCGCTCGGACCGATATGGCGCCCAATAAAGGAAAGGACTGGTGAGTCCGCAGTGCCCATCAGGCGCCCTGCACCTTGGCGGAGTAGGTGGCCGCATCCAGCAGTCCAGCGAGCTGGGCCGGATCAGCTGGCTGGAGCACCAGCAGCCAACCCTCGCCGTAGGGATCGTTCTGCAGCTCCTCCGGGCTGGCGAGCACCGCCTCATTGCGGGCCAGCACCACACCGCTCACCGGCGCCAGCAGATCTTCCACCGCCTTCACCGATTCAACGCTGCCAAAACTGGCGCCCTGAACAAGGCTGGCGCCCACTGCGGGCAGCTCCACAAACACGATGTCGCCGAGCTGGTCGACGGCGAAGGCACTCAGGCCCAGCCGCAGCCTCTCGCCCTCAGGGCGTACGTATTCGTGGCTATCGGCGTAGCGGCAATCACCTGGGATGGGGAGCGCCATCACGCAGCAGCAAGGTGGCGCCATTCTGTCGGCCCTGGAGTGATAAGCAGCGGCGAGATCTGCGTAATCAGACCTGGTGACCTGCTTGCGCCAGTGCCACCAGAGCCCGCTCCAGGGCGATCTGGGCATGGGCGCGGTGGGTGCCGCCCTGGGCAAACAGCACGTAGGGCTCCCGCAGCGGCGCATCGGCGGAAAACTCGCTGGTGCTGCCGTCGATGAAGGTGCCGCCCGCCATCACCAGGGCACTGGCGTAGCCGGGCATCGGCGCCGGCACCGGATCGAGGTAAGCGCCCACCGGTGATGCGGCCTGGAAGGCGCGGCAAACGGTTTTGAGCCGCTCGGGATCGCCGAGCCGCACCGCCTGGATTACGTCGCTGCGGGGGGCACCGGGCAGGGGCTGCACCGCGTAGCCCAGATCCGAGAAGACCGCCGCCACCAGCTCGCTGCAGATCAGGGCCTCAGCCACCATCTGGGGAGCCAGGAAAAGTCCCTGGGCCAACAGGCGGTTGAGGTCGAAGCTGGTGCCCCCCTCGCCGCCGATGCCCGGCGCCGTTAGCCGGCAGCAGGCCTGCTCCACCAACTCAGCCCGGCCGGCCACGTAGCCGCCGGTGGGGGCGATGGTGCCGCCGAGATTTTTGATCAAGGAGCCGGCAATCAGATCGGCCCCCACCGCCGTGGGCTCCTGGGCCTCCACCAGCTCGCCGTAGCAGTTGTCGACAAACACCACGCAGCCGGGCTGGAGCGCTTTCACCCGCTCGCAGAGCAGGCCAATCTGGGCCACCGACAGGGACGGCCGCCAGCTGTAGCCGCAACTGCGCTGGATCAGCACCATGCGGGTAGGCATAGCCAGGGCGTCCTCCAGGCCGTCGAAATCGACACTGCCGGCGGCGGTGAGCGCCAGCTCGGCGTAGGCGATGCCGAATTCCGCCAGGGAGCCCTGGCCGCTGCCGCGGATGCCAATCACCTCTTCGAGGGTGTCGTAGGGGCGACCAGTGAGGGCGAGCAGGCGGTCGCCGGGGCGCAGCACACCAAATAACGCCGCTGCTATGGCGTGGGTACCACTGACAAATTGCAGGCGCACGGCCGCCGCCTCGGCCTGCAGCACCCGGGCAAACACCCGATCCAGCAGCTCCCGGCCCTGATCGCCATGGCCGTAGCCGCTCACCGAAGCGAAGTGCTGGCTGCCGAGTCGCTCGGCGGCGAAAGCCTCGAGCACCCTGGCCAGCCGCGGCTGCACCTGGCTGGTGTGGTGGGCGGCGGCAGCGGCGGTTGAGGCCACTGCAGCGGCCACCCGCTCGGCGGCCCGACGGGCCAAGGCCTCCGCTGCATCCGCCATCTGCCTAGCCCTCAGGGAGTCCCATGTTGCCGGGCGACGCCTAGCTAGATTTGCGCCGCTGCCCAGGCGTGAATCGGGCGAGCACCACCCGGAGAGTTCCTTGGTAGTCAGCACCGATTCGGCCCAAGTTTTGGCTGCGGCCACACCCAGCGCGCTTGAGGATCAGCGCATCCGCGCTGCCGTATCCGAAAGGCGCCAACCCCTGCCGGGCCGCCAGCGCAAGTTCAAGGGGGGCACCACCAGCTTCATGTTGGCGATGCACGTGGGGGCGGTGTTTGCCCTGCTGCCGCGCTTCTGGAGCTGGCAGGCAGTGGTGGTGCTGGCGGTGCTCTATTGGACCACCGTGCTGGGGGTGACCCTGGGGCTGCACCGGATGCTGACCCACCGCAGCTTCAGTGCCCCGCTGTGGCTGGAGCATCTCCTAGTGCTGATGGGAGCCCTGGCCTGCCAGAGCGGCCCGATCGAATGGGTGGGACTGCACCGCCACCACCACAAGTATTCCGACCAACCCAACGACCACCACGACGCGGCCCGGGGCCTGTGGTGGGCCCACAGCGACTGGATGCTGCACGAAATCCCGGCCCTGCAACACGTGGGCCGGCTCACCGGCGACCTGCAGCGCGACCCCTTCTACCGCTGGCTGGATCGCTGGTTTCTGCTGCTGCAGCTGCCGCTCGGCGCCGCTCTCTATTGGTATGGCGAGCTGGCCGGCGCCCATGGCGGCGGCTTAGGCCTGGTGCTCTGGGCGATCCCCCTGCGCCTGGTGATCGTCTATCACGTCACCTGGCTGGTGAATTCCGCCACCCACTTCTGCGGCTACCGCAACTTCAATTCCCCCGACCTTTCGCGCAATTGCTGGTGGGTGGCAATCTTGAGCTTCGGCGAGGGCTGGCACAACAACCACCACGCCTTCCCCCACTCAGCGCGCCACGGCCTGCGCTGGTTTGAGTTCGACATCACCTGGCAGCACATCAAGCTGCTGCGCAAGCTTGGCTGGGCCAAGCGAGTGAGGGAAGCGAGCTACAACCCCTCCTGAGGGCTGGCTGGAGGAGCCTGGAGCTGCTGCCTAATTGCAGCTGCTAAATCCAGTTTTGCCATGGCGCCGGTGGCCGTTAAGCCCATGGCTTTGGCCTGCTGGCGCAGCAGCTCAAGAAACTGATCCGGCTCCAGCTCCGCCTCGCCCGTCGCCCCCAGCCGAGCCAGGGTGCGGCGCAGATCAGGGAGTTCGCTGTCGAGCTCAGCTGCCGAAAAATCGCGCTGACCCGCCATCACCTCGGCAAACCGCTCCCGCCGCTGCCGCTTCTCGACCGGATAGGCAGCCAGCACCGGCTCGCGGCACAAACGCCAGGGCCGCCCCGCCGTGAACAACTGGGCCAGGGCCGCACTCAAGGGCACCGCCTCGGCCGCATCGATACGCAGATCAAAGGCCACCGGCGGCTGGCGCAGACCCACAAACACCTCGAGCAGTTCGCCGGGTCCCAGCACCGGAGCGCCCTCGTCCTGCACGGGCAGGGCAGAGGTTTCCAGGGCCGCTACCAGCTCGGGGCTGTCGGCCAGGCGCTGGCGCAGGCCGTCGCCCAGGCTGCCGCCACGCACCTCGCGGGCCAGCAGCTGATTGATACGACCAAGGGCCAGGAACACCTCCGGGCCGGGGGAGGCCAGCTTGCCGTTGCGCAGCATCGAGAGCTGGGAGTTGTGGACCCGGCCCAGATCGAGGGCCTCAGCCAGGGCCGGCAACACCCGGTGCGACCAGCCGTTGCGCTCATGCCACACCTTGATCAGATGGGCAAAAGCGACCCGGCCCGATAGGAGATCTTCCCGGTACCCCACGCGATATGGATCCGTATTGCTACCATTCTACCGATCAGTACGGAGTCGGTCCGTTATGGCCGCACCAGTTAGTCCCAGCGCACCAGCCACCCAGCGCCTTGCCACCCGCAAGCCCGCCTTCATCAACCAAGGCGTCAGCGGCGAGCGCCGCGCCGAGGCCCTGCACCGGCCGCGCCATGGCAAGGCCGCTAGCGCCAAGGGGTCGAAAACCACCCCCTGGGTCACCATCGGCTTCATGGCCGTCATCCATGTGCTGGCGCTGGTTGCCCTGCTGCCCCAGTTCTGGAGCGTGCCCGCCGTGGCCAGCTTCCTGGTGCTCTATTGGGTCACAGCCTGCCTGGGCGTGACGATTGGCTACCACCGCATGCTCAGCCACCGCGCCTTCCGGGTGCCCCAGTGGCTGGAGCGTTTCTTCGCCACCTGCGGCGCCCTCAGCTGCCAGCACGGCCCCATCGATTGGGTGGGCCTGCACCGCCACCACCACAAGTTTTCCGATACGGAAGTGGATCACCACACCAGCCTCAAGGGCTTCTGGTGGAGCCACATGGCCTGGATGCTCCAGGCCATCCCCGCCATGGCTGCCGTGCCCCGGCTCACCGGCGATATCGCCAAAGATCCCTATTACCGCTGGTTGAACACCAATTTCCTGTTGCTGCAGGCGCCCCTAGCCGCCCTGCTGTTTTGGATCGGCACCGCCACGGGCGCTGGTGGCTGGGCCCTGGTGCTCTGGGGCATCCCCCTGCGCCTTGTCGTTGTGTACCACTGCACCTGGCTGGTGAATTCGGCCACCCACCTTTGGGGCAGCGTTGCCCACGACAGCGGTGATGGCTCCAAGAACAACTGGTGGGTCGCGGCGCTCACCTTCGGCGAGGGCTGGCACAACAACCACCACGCCTTCCCCCACTCAGCGCGCCACGGCTTTGGCCCCCAAATCGATCTCACCTGGCAGCACATCCGCCTGATGCGCTTCCTGGGGCTGGCCAAGCACGTACGCCTGCCCGCAGCTGCTGAGCCTCAGCGGACCTGAGGCCTGATCACCCCCTGATTTAGGGTGTTGGATCAGGTCTTGATCAATCTCCTACTTATTTGCCATGGCTAAGCGCGTTCAAGTCGTCCTCAACGCAGACGTTCTCAGCCTGGGCAAGAACGGTGATCTGGTGGAGGTAGCCCCCGGCTACGCCCGCAACTTCCTGGTTCCCACCGGCAAGGCCCAGCCCGTGACTGCAGCTGTGCTGCGCCAGGTGGAAGCGCGCCGCGCTAAGGAGGCGGAGCGCCAGGCCGCCCTCAAGGCTGAGGCGATCGCCTTCCGCACCGCCCTCGACACGATCGGCCGCTTCACGGTCAAGAAGCAAACCGGCGGCGACGACGTGCTGTTTGGCACCGTCACCAACGGTGACGTGGCCGAAGCGATCGAAGCTGCCACCAAGAAAGAAGTGGATCGCCGCAACATCACGGTGCCCGAAATCCACCGCACCGGCTCCTACAAGGTGCAGGTGAAGCTCCACCCCGAAGTCACCGCCGAGCTCAACCTGGAAGTCGCCAGCTTCTGAAGCCCAGCCCCCGGTTGAAACCCCAGGGATAGGGCAGCTTGTGTGTTGAACCCCCACCGGTAGGGCCCGTGGGGTGGCCAAATTGCGCCGCCGCGCTCAAGATTGCCCTCCTGGCTAAGCGCCCCCAAGATCATGGTGAGCGTTCCCCTCAACCAATCCAGCAGCCGCGAATCCCGTTCAGACGGGCGCTCGGAAGCCCGTTTTGAGGCCCTGCCCGATTCGGTGCCGCCCCAGAACCTGGAGGCAGAAGAGGCCGTGTTAGGCGGCATCCTGCTCGACCCAGACGCCATCGGCCGCATCGCCGACGTGCTGCAGGCAGAGGCCTTTTATCTCGGCGCCCACCGCGAGATCTACCGCACCGCTGTGATGTTGCACAGCCAGGGCAAACCCACCGACCTCACGGCGATGTGCGCCTGGTTGGCGGACACCGGTGCCCTGGAGAAGGTGGGCGGTCAGGGCCGGCTGGTGGAGCTGGTGGAGCGCATCACCTCAACGGCCTCGATCGACCAGGTGGCTCGCCTGGTGATGGACAAGTTTCTGCGGCGCCAGTTAATCCGCTCCGGCAATGAGGTGATTGCCCTGGGCTTTGATCAGAGCAAGCCGATGGAGCAGGTGCTCGATGAGGCCGAGCAAAAGATCTTCGCGATCAGCCAGGAGAAGCCCAGCACAGGCCTCACCCCCACCGCCGAGATCCTCACCAGCACCTTCAACGAGATCGAGAGCCGCTCGCTGGGCACCGCCGTGGCCGGCATCCCCTGCAACTTCTACGACCTCGATGCCATCACCCAGGGCCTGCAGCGCAGCGACCTGATCATCGTGGCCGGCCGGCCGGCGATGGGCAAAACCTCCATCGTGCTCAACATCGCCAAAAACGTCGCCCAGCTGCACCAGCTGCCGGTGTGTGTGTTCTCCCTGGAGATGAGCAAGGAGCAGCTCACCTACCGCCTGCTGTCGATGGAGGTGGGCATCGAAAGCGGCCGGCTGCGCACCGGCCGGCTGCAGCAGGAGGAGTGGCCTCTGCTGGGCCAGGGCATCAATAGCCTGGGCCAGCTGCCCCTTTTCCTCGACGACAAACCCAATTCAGGCGTGCTGGAGATGCGCTCCCTCTGCCGCCGGCTCATGGCCGAAACCGGCAAGGAGCTGGGCCTGATCGTGATCGACTACCTGCAGCTGATGGAGGGCTCCACCCCCGACAACCGGGTGCAGGAGCTAAGCCGCATCACCCGGGGCCTCAAGGGCATGGCCCGAGAGCTCAACGTGCCGGTGATCGCCCTATCCCAGCTGAGCCGCGGCGTCGAATCGCGCACCAACAAGCGGCCGATGCTCAGTGACCTGCGCGAATCGGGCTCAATCGAGCAGGACGCTGACTTGGTGCTGATGATCTACCGCGAAGAGTACTACAACCCGGAAACCGCAGACCGGGGCATCACCGAAGTGATCGTCACCAAGCACCGCAACGGGCCGGTGGGCACGGTCAAATTGTTATTTGAGCCTCAGTTCACCCGTTTCAGGAATCTGGCTGCATAAGCGGTGCCACCTACGCAAGGCCTCCTAAAAGTAGTGACGGTGCAAACCGGCGATCGCTACCCCGATCTCTGGGTGAGCCGGCTGGCGGCAATGGTGGCCCGGCAGCTGGGCGAACCCCATCGCTTCATCGTCTACACCGACAGGCCCGAACCGGGTCGGTTTGGCCCGCCGCTCGCAAGCCATCAGCAACTAGAGCAACAAGACCTACATGAAGGCAGCCTGCGGGGCTACTTCAGCAAGCTGCGCCTGTTTGATCAGGCCCTCACGGGTAGCGATCCTTTCCTGTTTCTCGACTCCACACTGGTGATCAGGGCCGACCTCGCCCCCCTGGTGGAGCTCGGCCGCAACGCAAGCGCCAGCTTGATGGGCGTGCGCGACTGGAACTACCCGATCCTCAATTCCTCGGTGCTCTGGTGCCGTCCCGACGCCCACATCCAGGCGGTGTGGCAGTGCTGGCAGGAGGGTCGCTACGCCGGAGCACATTTTGCTGGAGACCAGAACTTCATCTTCCGTGTCTTCCAGGAGCTGGCGCCGGCAGCTCTTGCCTACTGGCCTGCGGAGCTGGTGCGCTCCTACAGGGCCCTGCGCAAGCTCGCCAGCCGCGATGCCGCCGCTGCCCAAAGCCAGCTGGAAGCCTGCACCATCCTCAAATTCCACGGCCGGCCCAAGCCCGAGGAAGTGCTGCACCCCTGGCGCCATCCCCGGCGCACGATCCTGCGCCATCCACTCCAGCCCAATCTCTGGGGCTATCTCGCCGGCGAGATCCGCAACCACTGGTACTGAAAAGGCAGGCTTGCCTCTTAAATAAACAAATGCCGTTCAGCACCCCAGCCACCCAGACGTGCGTCGAGCCCCCCACCGAGCACTTCGACTTGATCGTGGTGGGCGGCGGCCACGCCGGCTGTGAGGCCGCCATCACCGCCGCTCGGCTAGGGCTAAACACGGCCCTGTTTTCACTCAACCTCGATCGCATCGCCTGGCAGCCCTGCAACCCGGCGGTGGGCGGTCCGGCCAAGAGCCAGCTGGTGCATGAGGTGGATGCCCTCGGAGGGGTGATCGGCCGGCTGGCCGATGCCACAGCCCTGCAGAAGCGGGTGCTCAATTCCAGCCGCGGCCCCGCTGTGTGGGCCCTGCGCGCCCAAACCGACAAGCGCCAGTACGCCCGCCAGATGCTGCAGCTGCTGCAGCACACACCAAACCTGGCCCTGCGCGAAGCGATGGTGACCGGGCTGGTGGTGGTGGGCACCCCCGGCGAGGACGCCCGCATCAGCGGCATCAGCACCTACTTCGGCAGCAGCTACGGCGCCGCCGCCGTAATCCTCACCACCGGCACCTTCCTGGGCGGGCAGATCTGGGTGGGCAACCAGTCGATGAGCGCCGGCCGGGCAGGAGAGCAGGCGGCCGTTGGCCTCAGCGAAGCCCTCGAGGCGCTGGGCTTCCAGATGGGCCGGCTCAAAACCGGCACCCCAGCCCGGGTAGACCGGCGCAGCATCGCCCTCGACCAACTCGAAGAGCAGCCAAGCGATGCCGTAGATCGCTTCTTCTCCTTTGATCCTGCCTCCTGGGTGAGCGGCGAGCAGATGAGCTGCCACATGACCCGCACCACGGCCGCCACCCACCAGCTGATCCGCGACAACCTGCACCTGACGCCGATCTACGGCGGCTTCATCGACAGCAAGGGGCCCCGCTACTGCCCCTCAATAGAAGACAAAATCGTGCGCTTCGCCGAGAAGGAAAGCCACCAGATCTTTCTCGAACCCGAGGGCCGCGACACGCCTGAGATCTACGTGCAGGGCTTCTCCACCGGCCTGCCGGAGCGGCTGCAGCTCGAACTGCTGCGCACCCTGCCGGGCCTGGAGCAATGCGTGATGCTGCGGCCCGCCTACGCCGTGGACTACGACTACCTGCCCGCTACCCAGCTCAAGCCGTCGCTGGAAACCAAGCGGGTAGCCGGGCTGTTTTGCGCCGGCCAGCTCAACGGCACCACCGGCTACGAGGAAGCCGCGGCCCAGGGCCTGGTGGCTGGCCTCAACGCCGCCCGCCTGGTGCGGGACCAAGAGCCTGTGCACTTCCCCAGAGAGGGCAGCTACATCGGCACCATGATCGATGACCTGATCAGCAAGGATCTGCGCGAGCCCTACCGCGTACTTACCAGCCGCAGTGAATACCGGCTGGTGCTGCGAGGCGACAACGCCGACCGACGCCTCACCCCCCTAGGGCGGGAGCTGGGCCTGATCGACGAGCGGCGCTGGGCCATCTACAACGCCAAACAACAAGCCATCAGCGCCGAAAAACAGCGCCTGGAATCGGTGCGCCTCAAGGGCAGCGACCCGGCTGCCGCCGCCGTGGAGGCCCAGACCCAAGCCCCCATCAAGGGATCAATAACCTTGGCCGACCTGCTGCGCCGCTCCGGCTTCCACAGCAGCGATCTGGTGCGCCTAGGCCTGGCGCCGGTGGAGTTGCCAAGCGACGTGCGTGAGGGCGCTGAGATCGACATCAAATACAGCGGCTACCTGGCCCGCCAGCAGCAGCAGATCGACCAGGTGAAAAAGCAGGAGCACCGAGCCTTACCAGCAGACGTGGATTACGCCACCATTACCACCCTTTCAAAGGAAGCCCGCGAAAAACTCAACTCAATCCAACCCCTCAGCCTGGGCCAGGCCGCGCGCATCCCCGGGGTTAGTCCTGCCGACGTCACGGCCCTGCTGCTTTGGCTTGAGCTACGCAAACGCCAATACTCGTCAAGTCAGAAAAGGGCCGTTAATCTTGAGCCCACTAGATAAGGCACAGCAGGTGAGTCCGGTACGAGGCATACCTACCTCCCGGGCCTACTGGGAGCTCAAGGCAGAGCAGGTGCTCAATCGGGTGTTCGAGCCAGAAAAGCCAATTGAGGTGGAGGTTTGCGTCACACCCGCAGCATTTTCAAATGCCGGCAGCATCCCCGTAGAGCTGCATGATCTGCAGCCAGCCCCAGCCAAACAACCAACTTCCAAACCAAAGCAGGCCTCCGCAAATCACCGCCAGCCCAGCCTGCTACTGGCAGGAGCCAGTGTGACGGTGATGGTGGTGGCAGGAATGGCCCTGGCCGTGTTCGGCCTCTGGAACCAGAGCCAGCAGGCCATCCGCCAGGAGCGCAATATGCTGCTGATCGAGCGGCTGCGCACCATGGGGCCCGGCACAACCCCAGCCCAAGCAAACGAGCCCGCCCAGGCAGCCAGCGCCGTTGGGGCAGGGGGAGACGGAGAGCTGCCCCCACCGCCTCCAGGCGAACCCTGGATGGAAGAGCTAGCAACCCTGCCAGCCAGCAGCGCCCCAGCAGCCGACGTACTCAAAGTGCCCATCAACAGCCGCCTCACCAGTCCGGCTCCCGCTGCCACCGGCTCTGCCAGCACCCCTGGAGGCAGCGCCTCGAGTGGTGCTGGTAATAGTGGGGGTGGCAATAGTGGCGGTGGTGGCAACGCTCCCCAGCTCGTGGGCGTGGTGCAGGTGCCCGGGCAAAGCGGCTCAGCAATCTTTCAATTGGGCAGTAGCTCTACCAGCGCCGCCGTGGGCGAGAGCATCGGCAGCAGCGGCTGGCGATTGCGCTCAGCCAGTGGTGATACGGCGGTCATTGAGAAGGGCGGCGAGCAGCGCCGCATCAGCATCAGCAGCGGCTTTTGAGCCCAACTCAATCTGCCTTGAATCGAACAAGCGTTATCAGCGTTTGCTTCAACAGTTCGGCAGTAATTGAATCACTGCTTCGCACAATACCGACAAATACAACCATTATCTTAGTAGACAATGGATCTGGAGATGTAGAAATTATCCAAGACTTGGCAAAGACATATAATGCTCAATTAATTAGCAATACAGGCAACTCAGGCTTCGGCAGCGCCTGCAATCAGGGAGCAAGTCTCTGCAATAGCGAATTTGTCTTCTTTATTAATCCAGACAGCATACTGGAGCCCTCAACAATCGCACTGCTGGAATCGGCGGCAGACACCCACCCAAAAGCCTCCTGCTTTAACCCTCGCATCCTTAATGGCCACGGCAAAGATTCATTTAAACGGCGCAGCTGCCTTCTAAAAGCGGAGCAAATTATGCCCCGTGGCACGCCTCTAGAAGCAAGCGAGGTTCCCATACTCTCCGGCGCTGCACTCTTTGCTAGAAAAGAAGCTTTTGATCGCATTGGCGGATTTGATAATAATATTTTTTTGTATCACGAAGACGACGACATTAGCATAAGATTTCGCAAGCAAACGGGCCAAGCTTGGATTATCCCCGAAGCACGAGTTGTGCACCTAAGCGGTCATTCAAGCGGCCGCTCAGCCGCAACGACAGCCCTAAAGGCTTGGCACATGGGACGATCACTTGTTTATACGACTACCAAGCACCATATCAACCACGCTTATCGCAAAGCGCTTTTTTCAGCCTTGAAGCAGTTTTTATCGCCCGTAACAATCTTAAGCAAGCGGAAATTCTGGAAACATCGAGCATTTCTGCAGGGAGTTCTCAGCGCTCGCAAAGACCAAGGCACCTCAAGTCTGCCATGCCCCTATGACATCAAGCGTCCATAAAGAGCATTAATCTTGTGGGCCTCACGCTCTAGCGAATACTGCTCAACCATGCGCTGGCGTCCGTGCTTTCCCATGCGCCACAACAAATCAGGGTCAGCAAGTAGTCTTCTCAATACTATTATCAGTGAATCAGTTGATCCAGTCTCGAAGGATGAGCCCACCTCGTCATCCACAACCTGTGGCCAGATTCCTGCACCGGAAACCAATACTGCACGACCACAGGCCATAGCCTCTAAGGGGGTAAGACCAAAACCCTCAGTGCGAGATGCCGCCACACACAGAAGAATGCGGCGATAGCAGGCCAATACTTGTTCGCGATTGAGGTCACCCAAAAAAACAATGCGCTCGCTTAGACCGGCCGCACTAATTTTTTTCTGCATAATCTCAAAGAAGGCCATATCCTTGGCTTGACATAAACCCGTAAATACAGCCCCAAAATCAGGAAACTCTGGAAGCACCTTAATTAAAGCTTCTACCAATAGATCCGTACCCTTACTTGGCCTGAGCCGACCAAAAGCGCCAACCCAATACAAACCCTGCAATTTAGAAGGGACCACAACCCCTGACAAATCAACAGGCTGACGAAGGGTCGCCAGGCAGTCACCATCGAGAGGGGAGTAGTGGTCAACATCTACTCCATGATAAATGACTTCAGCCGGATAATCAAGGTAAGCTGCCGAACGTTCAGAAGTGGCAATAACGGCATCACAATTCCGCAGCAACGTAGCTAGGAACCTGCCAGGCGGCTTTGGGGCTGCGGAAGTAAAAAGGATTTTCCAAGGCTGTTTTAATAGTTTTTTTAGTACAATTCCGCAAGCTATTTCAATATCTCGCCGGGCATGCCAAACCCGGCAGCGGCCCCGAGATGGTCGCGACCATCCCTGTCTCAACAGCTGTCCCCACCGCACTTGAGCAGGCAAACCCAGCCCGCCCCAATCAAGCAAGCCAATAGATAAATCCTGGCGCTGCAGGGGCACCAGTGCACGCACCGTCGCCGACACCCCTGTGTAACGGCGGTGCAGGTTGGTAACGACTACATCCGGCAATGCAACCGGTCGCTCGGTCGAGCCCAATCCCACTACCAAGACATGAGTACCTAGCCTAATCAACACAGGTCATGAGTCATTCTCATAACAGCGAATCACCTGCAAACCTCGCCGGAGCCGATTTGGCAGCTCAACCTCAGCGATGGCAGCACCGCCGCTGGCGATGGTCTACTGAGCGGCCCCTGGCGCCTGCTGCTACTGGGTGACGGCAGCCCCACCCGGCACCTGGAGTCGCTCACCGGCAAGCCGGTGGAGATCGAGCTGATCGCCATGGCGCCAGAGCCAGCCGGCCCCGGTGCCGGCGCGCCTCCGCCCCCGGAAATCGTGGAGCTCGATGGTCCCCTGCTGCGTCGCCAGGTGTGGCTGCGCTGCGGCGACAAAACCCTGGCCTGGGCAGAGAGCTGGTGGAATCAAAGCCAGGCCGACGCCTACCTGCAGCAGCGGGAGCTGCCGATCTGGCGCAGCCTGACGGCCAAACGGGCTGAACTGTTCCGCGAGGTGGATGGCCTGGCCCTAGTTGCTGCTCCCTGGCTGGAGCAGCGCTTTGGCCTGGCAGGCCCCTTCTGGAGTCGCCACTACCGCTTCTTCCGCGGGGGAAAGGAGCTCACCGTGATTCGGGAGGTGTTCTCGCCAGCCCTTGAGCACTGGCTGGGCCCAGCCAAGCTTTGTCACGATTTACAAACTCAGTAACGGCTTACAGCAATTCGAGGTTGACGGATTGACGCGCCTAGTGCTGTGTCCAGCATGGGGCCACTTGCGCCGGGGAGCCTGGCCATGACTACAAGCCTCTGGTTGAGCCTCACCGACCTCGGCCGCATCTACGGCATATCCGCCGTGCATTGCGGCCGGCTACTCAGCGATGCCGGCCTGCGCCATCAGAACGGTGCCCCCACCAGTACGGCCCTGCAACAGGGCCTGGCCTATCAACACCATCCCCATGCCACCTGCCCCAACGCCGTTTGGAACGGGGAAGGCTGCGCAACCCTGCTGCAGGAGCAAGGTCTGCGGCCCATGGCCGAGCGCAACCTGATCGAGCAGTGGGCAGACCTGCTCAGCGCCCTGGAGCAGGGGTCCCCCTCGATCAACACCTCCGCCGAGGAAATAGCCAGCGACCTACCTGCAAACCTGGTGACTCAGGTGAATCAGGAGCTGCGCCAGCGGGGCTGCAACTTTCAGGTCAGCCCGCAGGATCAACCCAAACGCAGGGCTTCTGCTTGCAGGCGCGCCCGCTCCAGCAGCTCCCGCAACTGATCCTCGTCGGTATGGCTGAGGTTGCTGCGTAGCAGCTTGGCGTGGGGAGCATGGGCGCGCAGGCGCTCAATCACCCGATCTGGCGTGGCTTCCCGCACCAGCAGGCACAGGGCCGCGCTACCGCGGGGCAGGGTCTCGCCCAGCTCGCGCATGAAGCCATCGTTGATGCCGATATCGGAAAGGGAGCCCGAGGCTGCGCCCACGCCCGCTCCCACGGCAGCACCCAGCAGGGGATTGAGAAACAGCAGGCCCACCAAGGTGCCCCAAAAGCCACCGCCTAGGGCGCCAGCAGCGGTGAGATTGATCGCCTGACGCAGGTGCACCTGGCCCTCGCTGTCGAGCTCCACAACCACCGCATCCTCTAGGGCAATCAGCTGCTCACGCTGAATGTCCACCAGCTCGCGCCGCACCTGCTCGGCTTCTTCCGCCTTCGGAAAGCCAACCACCACAAGGCTGCCCATCTTTTAAGTGCATTTGAGTCCAACCTAACCAGCTTGGCGGAGCGGGCCCTCAGCCACCAGCTCGGCGCCTGGTGGAGCGGGGCATGGCCCGGCCCATGAGCTGGGATTGAGATGGGGGTTGGGATTGGGGCGCAGTAGACGGCTGCCGCTGCCAACGGGGCAGGGCGAAAGAATCATCTTCGGGCCATTCTTCCGGCTCCCTTTGTTGCGGCTCCCTTTCTTGGCTGGGCTGGCCCTGGGGCGGCTCGGCGCTGCGGCGAGAAATGGCATCAAGGCGGCGGCGCGGCCGGGCCTGGGAGCTGGGCTCAGGGCGAGCCTCCTGCCAGGGCTCGCGCCAGTCGTCCTCGTCTTCCAGGATCCAATCGAGCTTGTTTTCCACCCAACGACCCAGGCCATCGAGCCGGGGCATTCCGGCGGGGCCGGCGGGCCGGCGGCCTTCGCCCCGGTTGCCGCTGCGGGAGCCGGGACGGGCACCGGACACCCCATCTACCAGCTGGCGGCCCGCACTCACCAGGCGCTCTAGGTCTTTCCAAGATTCAGGCATGGCCCCAGGCTAAGGATCCAGCTAGCGACGACGACCCGCCAGCCAGCGCTCCCTGCCCATCCCCACCAAGGCAATGGTGAGACCTCCGAATTCCAGGGTCCAGAGGAAAACGCCCATGGCAGTGCCGTGCTGCCGGGACCTTAGGCCGCCTGCTCAAATCTCAACAGACAACTGGCGTGCCAGCGGCCGCCGTGGAGCCGGTCGCAACAGAAGCGGCAGGCCAAACCCTGCACCCGGCGGCGGTAGGGGGCGCTGACACCGCAATTGGGGCAAGAGGCCAGCCAGCGGGGCGCCCTGGTGCTGGAGGGCAAGGGGTAGCGGTGGCGGATGCTCACCTTGAAGCCAGCCTGGGCGGCGTTGATGGCGGCCATACGGGCTCGGAAGTGGGGGCCATGGGCCTCCTCGACACCCACCACCCGATCAACCCAGGCGTGGATCATTTCGTGGCAGAGAGTGCTGAGGGTGGCTTCCTGCGGCAGGGGATCGAGCAGGGGCCGCGACAGCACGATTTCGCACAGGGGGCGCCCATCGGGATGGCGTCCGCGCCGGTAGAGCCCGGCGGTGCGGCGCATGCGGCCGTCGCTCCAGCGCAGATCCACTAACCGCTGACCAGCCGGCGCCAGGCTGCCTTCAAACCATTCCCGGTCGAGCCGGTGAAACAGCGGCAGCAGAGGCTCAAGGGGCATGCCGCCAAGGAACGCAGGGGCTGGGCGCATTGTGCCGAGCCCAGGCGCCAGGTCTCAAGATGCAAGGCCGTCGGTCAGACTCTGCACCTCTCAAGCGCAGCTGGAATCGAGATGGATTGGGGTATCGCCCGCGAGATCGGCACCAAGGCCCTAGCGGCCGGCGCAGGCTCCCTGCTGCTCTTCTGGACCGTGAACGCCGTGAAGCTGGTGCTCAGCGCCCGCGGCATCAACCCACTGATCAAGCAGTTTTTCACCCAGGTGGCCAGCGGCCAGGTGGACGGCGCCTACATGCTCACCACCAAGAACTACCGCTCCCACGTCAACCGGCAGCAGTTCATCCGCTTTCTGGCAGGACTGCAGCTCAACAAATACCGCAACCTGAAATCCGGCCGGCCCCGGCTTGATGAAGGCCAGCTGATCCTCACGGTGAAGCTCAAAAGCGAGGGCAAAGACGAGCTGCCCCTCGACTTCACCTTCGTCAAAATCGAAGAGCAGTGGCGGGTAGATCGGATCACCAAGCTCGCAGCGGCCTGATTCAGTAGCCGTGAGCTCCGCTCCCCCCAACCAGGCCCGCGCCGGCGAACTGAGGCAGCTGCTGCAAAGAGCCGCCCACGCCTACTACGTGCTGGATGCTCCAGAAATGGAGGATTCGGTCTACGACCGGCTCTACAGAGAGCTGCTGGAGCTGGAAGCAGCCCACCCGGAGCTGATCACCCCAGACAGCCCTAGCCAGCGGGTGGGGGGCGCTCCGGCTGAGGGGTTCAGCAGCGTGGAGCACCGCATCGGCCTGCTCAGCCTCGACAACGCCTTCACCCCAAGCGATTTAGACGCCTGGTATAGCCGGCTGCTCAAGGTGCTCGACCGCACGGGCGATCTCGCCATGGTGGGGGAGCTGAAGATCGACGGCAACGCCCTGGCCCTCAGCTACGAGCAGGGGCTGTTGGTGCAGGCCGCGACCCGGGGCGAAGGCGAGCGGGGCGAACAGATCACCGGCAACGTGCGCACCATCGCCTCGGTGCCGCTACGGCTGCAGCTCGAGAACCCACCTGCCTGGGTGGAGGTGCGCGGCGAAGCCCTAATCCCCGATGAAACCTTTGCTGCCATCAACGCCGAGCGGGCTGCCCGCGGCGAGACCCTGTTTGCCAACCCCCGCAACGCCTGCGCCGGCACCCTGCGCCAGCTGGATCCAAAAGTGGTGGCGGCGCGGCGGCTGGATTTCTTCGCCTACACCCTGCACCTGCCTAAAGACACGCCCCAGGGTCCCAGCAGCCAGTGGCAAAGCCTGCAATGGCTGCAGGCCGCAGGCTTCAAGGTGAACCCCAATGCCGAGCTGCTGCCGAATCTGGCGGCGGTGCAAGCCTTCTTCAGCGCCTGGGACACGGGCCGCCGCGCCCTGCCTTACGCCACCGACGGCGTGGTGGTGAAGCTCAACGACCTGCGCCTCCAGGACGCCGCCGGCTTCACCCAAAAGGCGCCTCGCTGGGCGATCGCCCTGAAATACGCCGCCGAGGAGGCGCCGAGCATCTTGCTGCGGCTGGCCTGCCAGGTGGGGCGCACCGGGGTGGTAACTCCCGTGGCCGAATTTGAGCCGGTGCCCCTGGCCGGCACCACCGTGAGCCGAGCCACCCTGCACAACGCCGATCGCCTGGCCGAGCTGGATCTGCACGCCGGCGACACGATCGTGGTGCGCAAGGCCGGCGAGATCATCCCCGAGGTGGTGCGGGTTCTGAGCGAGCTGCGCCCAGCGGGAGCCGTGAGGCTGGAGCTGCCCCAGGTATGCCCCGAGTGCGGCTCGGAGCTGGTGCGGGAGCAAGGCGAAGCGGCCACCCACTGCGTCAATTCCAGCTGCCCGGCGATCCTGCGCGGCGCCCTGCGCCACTGGGTGAGCAAGGGGGCCCTGGATGTGGATGGCCTGGGAGCCAAGCTGATCGAGCAGCTGGTGGATCGGGGTCTGGTGGGCTCAATCGCCGACCTCTATGGCCTCGATGCGGCCCTGCTGGCCAGCCTGGAGCGGATGGGAACCAAGAGCGCCGACAACCTGGTGGCTGCCCTGGCGGCATCCAAACAGCAAGCGTGGCACCGCCAGCTCTACGGCCTGGGCATCCACCACGTGGGCGAGGTCAACGCCAAAGCCCTGGCCAAGGCCTTCCCTAGTGCTGCTGATCTGGCAACCGCCACGGCCAGCACACCCGAGTCGATCACCGCCGTGTTCGGCATTGGCGGTGAAATAGCCCAATCGCTGCAGCAGTGGTTTGCCACTCCTGCAAACCAGCTGCTGCTGCGGGCGCTGGAGCAGCTGGGCTTCCCGCTGGCAGCCGGGCCCGAGGAGCCTGGAGCTATTTCCGAAACGTCCCTAACCGGGCAGACTTTTGTGCTCACAGGCAGCCTGCCAACTATGAGCCGCAGCGCCGCCCAGGCCCTGATCGAGGCGGCCGGCGGCAAGGTGAGCGGCTCGGTGAGCAAGAAAACCAGCTTCGTAGTGGCCGGCGAGGAAGCGGGTAGCAAACTAAGCAAGGCCGAGAGCTTGGGGGTGGCGGTGCTGGATGAAGCTGGACTGCTGGAGCTGCTTAAGGCTGGATCTGGTTAAGGCTGGAGCAAAGCGATCACCTCAGCCATGGATCCCTCCTCATCGCCATCGAGGGTTTCCTTCACCTCAATGAGCTGCCTGCATAACTGCACGATCTGACTTTTTAGCGAAGCTTCCAGCAACGCAAGCCGTTGTATTGCCAGCCTGAAATCATCGCGATTTGGCACAGGCTTCCAGGCCAGATCATGGGCGATCTCATCAACTTGCAAGGCTCCACCTGTAAATCGGCCCGCCAGGTAGTGGGCAATTAATTCCTTTTCGCGCCGCTGCAAAACCCCATCGGCACGCCCCACATATAAAAGAACAGCCAATTCATCTTGGTGGCTTTGATAGAGGCGCTCAAGCTGTCCCTGCTGACTAGCAGCATGGCTGGCCTCAAGAAAGGCGGGCAGATCATCGATCCGCTGGCCACTCTCCAAATCCAGACAGCCCTGCAGAGACTGGCTATTGAACTCCAGGAATCGCTTCAGTAGCTGACAGTGGGCGCCGAGAATTGCCTGATCTCCCTGCTTGCTGAGGCGATAGCGCTTAACGCGGATCTCGCCCCTCAAAGTTGTGCCATCCACCTGCAGGTGATCAACCTCCAGCAAAAGGTTGATCGGTCGATCCGGCTGCCATTGCCCTAAATCGAATGAAGTTGGCGCAGCAAAAGTTTTCTCAGCTGGGGGTTGCCCGCCTCGGGGCCGGCGGAGTGAACTCCGAGCACCCTGTAGCCACAAAAGCAAGTCGATGGCCCTAGCCCCAAGCAGGAAAAGGTTATCGGCAAAGATTAGGGATCAGAAATCGCTTCGGCGGGCCGCAACGCATCGCCGCCACAGCGAACGCAAAAGCGGTGCTGGCCCGTTTGGCGGCAACCGCACTTGCCGCATACCTGCTGCACAGGCGCCACATTGCGCCCGTCGGCAACCCCATCGCGCAAATCAAGCTCGGTCACCTTCTCCAGCAGCTGGGCTTCGCTCAGCAGTCCTCCAGCCGCCAAGCATTGCCTCATCGCCTCAACGATCAGGGCAAGGCGCTGCATGCGCTCCTCCACCCCCACTAGATAGGCAGTGAGGACCTCCGGCGAGCCGCTCTGACTTAGATCCGGGGGCTGGGGGGCTCGATCGATAGCCAGCCAATCCCAGGCGCTGGGTTGCGGGGGTTCCATCAACTGTGAGTGCTCTACCCACTTAAGGCGACCAAGCGATCCACAGCTCCCGTAAGGGGCACGCCCGGCAAGATGGACCCATGGAACATCCCCAGCCGCAGGCCTACCGCTGGATCAAAACGGAGTGCGGCCGCGCCAAATACGCCGAGCTGGCTGCACGTCAAGGGACGCTGGCAAAGCTGCGGCTGGCTTGGTTTGTGTTGATCGCAGCGGTGCGGGATTGGCGGCTAACAACGTGAACTCGCCCCGGAGTTAAGAGATAGCCAAGAAGGTAAAGGCTTGCTTAAAGCCCTACGCCTAAAGCGGATGCAAAGACTCAGCGCATGTATTGCCCAATACGAGATGAGGTATGGCGCCAAACTTCAGGCCCCTAATAAACAAACTGATAACCACCCCTTAACTCCCTGCGGGGTCAAAGGTTGGCAAGGTTGTGGAATCTGATTCAACTCAGCGTGGCACTAGTCTTCAATCTTCTTGACCCGGCGGCAGTTGCAGTTGAGGGTGTTCTCTCTCTCGCAAGCTTTGGAGCGAATGCGGAAATCTCCGCTTACAGCTCTAAGTCTGGCTACCTATACACAGTGGGTGGCGGATCTGGTGCCCTTGTAGTCAGCGATCTGCGCAATCCGGCCAGCCCTGTAGCTGTGGCTCGCGGCACCTCCGACGTCGTTGGTGAAACCTTCCAGAGTGTGGCGGTTTTCGGCAATCTGCTCGCCGTTGCTGTCCAGAACGTAGTCAAGACAGATCCTGGCTTTGTTCAGTTCTACGACCTGACCAATCCCTCGCTTCCGACCCTGCTCAGCACCCTCACCGTGGGCGCCCTGCCCGACCAAGTGAAGTTCAGTGCCGACGGCCGCAAGCTGCTGGTCACCAATGAGGGTGAGCCCAATACCGCATACACCATCGATCCGGTCGGTTCGATCTCCGTGATCGATACCGCGGCCTATCTGCTGGCAGTTCCTGCGGCTCCGGCCCAGGTGAATGTACAGACGATCGACTTCAGTGCCTGGAACAACCGCAAGGCTGAACTGATCAACCGCGGCATCCGCATCACGGGGAAAGCGGGGGTCACCACCACGCTGGCCCAAGACATCGAGCCCGAAGCGATCGCGATCGCGGCCGATGGCAAAACGGCATATGTGTCGCTGCAGGAAAACAATGGGATCGCCGTCCTAGACATCAGCACGGCAACGCCAAAGATCACTTCGATCTTCTCGGCAGGCATCCAAGATTGGGATCGCGGCACTGCTAGCGCCAAGAATTACTCCTATACCCTCTCCTACGCACCGGGGAACGAAAACCTCCCCAGCGGCGCTCAGGCTGGCGGGCTCTCCGGCCTGTTCTTTGCTGGCACCGAAACGGTCGGCACCGCAACGCTCGACATCTATTACTCGGTGACGGACCGTGGCCCAAACGGGGCGCTGGTTGCCGGCAAACGACAGTTTCTCGATCCCGACTTCCAGCCCACCATCTACAAGCTGGGCATGGATCGCGCCACTGGCGCCGTGAGCGAGCTGGGCAAGATCGGCCTCAAACGTGCCGACGGCACTCCGCTGACCGGCCTGCCGCAGCTGCAGGGCAAGGACGATATCCCCATCGATACGGCCAACCAGAACCTCGCCTACGACGCCTTCGGCATCGATTCGGAAACCGTCTCAATCTTCACCGCCAGCTTCGGTGGGGTATCGCGGAAGGTTTTCGCCGTCGGCGATGAATACCGCGGCCAAATTGGCATCTTTGATTTCAGTACGGGCAATCTGATCCAGCGCTATATCCCCTCCGGCCAGAAAGCTCTGCTTCAGGCTCAGCACGGCAGTGTGATCGGCGCTGAAACAATCGACAGCCTGCCCGCCATCTATGGCAACCGCTGGAGCAACCGCGGCATCGAAGGCATGGCCTTCAACAGCAAGGACGGCCTGCTGTATGCGTTCATGCAGAGCCCCTTCGATATCGACAGCAATAACGATGGTGTTGCAGCCGAGCGCAGTCCTTCGCAACTCACCCGCATCCTGGCGATCGATCCCGCCACCGGCACCCCGGTCAAGGAGCATCTCTACCTGCTGAGCGGCCGCCCCGGTCAGGACAAGATTGGCGACGTTACCTACGACGCTGTCCGCAACGTGTTCCTGGTGATGGAGCGCGACAGCAGCCGCGCCCTGAACGGCTTCAAGAGCGTGTACGAGGTGGATCTGCGCGGTGCCACCAATACCCTGCCCCTCACCCTCGGCAGCCAGGTGAGCGAGGCCGCCCTTCCCTCCCAGACGTTCATGGTCGGAACGGAAGGCCGCGCCGTATTCCGCGAAGTCATTGATGCCGGCGAACAGGGCAACAACGGCTATCGCTTCAACGGCATCCCCGATGGCATTGGCGTTACCGACAACGGTGATGGCACCCTGCGGGTGCTGGTGACCCATGAACTTCGCGAAACCGCCGGCGATGTGCGGGCCCATGGCTCCAAGGGCGCCTATGTGTCGGATCTCACGATCGACAAAGCCACCCTTGCCGTGATCAGCGGCAAGGACTTCCTCGCCTCTGCAAACGATCTCTTCCTCGCCAGCGCCGACGGCACCACCTGGACCAGTGGCACCACCACCGCGTTTAACCGCTTCTGCTCAGCAGACCTAGCCGCAGCCACCGCCTTCCGCAACGGCACCAACGGCTACGCCGGTCGCATCTTCCTCTCCGGCGAAGAGGCCGGAGCTGAAGGCCGTGCTTTTGCCCACGTGCTCGACGGCACTGATGCTGGCAAGGTGTATGAGGTGGCAAGCCTCGGCAACCTCTCGTTCGAGAACGTTGTTGCCAACCCCATTGCCCAGGACAAAACCGTCGTCGTCAGCCTCGATGACACCAGCACCAACGGCCAGGTCTACGTCTACGTCGGCAACAAGGCCACCACTGGCAACGCCGTCCAGCAGGCCGGCCTCGCCGGTGGCATTACCTACGGCGTCCGCGTCAACTCCACTGGCACCACCAACACCGAGGTGGGCGACCTGGCCAGCCCCAATGCCACCGGTCTCGGCCTGAATGGCAGCGGCGTCGGCACCTTTGAACTCGTCAACCTCGGCGATGTGAAGGCCAAGACCGGCGCCGAGCTCAACACCGAAAGCATTGCTGCTGGTGTCACCAACTGGCTGCGGCCAGAAGATGGCGCCTGGAGCAAAGACGGCAAATCCTTCTACTTCGTCACCACCGCCACCAGCACAAGCGCCAGCCGCCTCTGGGCCCTGGAGTTCACCAATCCCGCCAATCCTGAGCTGGGCGGCACCGTGAAGATGCTGCTCAACGGCAGCGAAGGCCAGGTCATGCTCGACAACATGACCGTGGCCGATGACGGCTCGATCCTGCTGCAGGAAGACCCCGGCAATAATGCACGCCTCGCCAAGATCTGGCGTTACAACCCTTCCACCGACACCCTGGTCGAGCTGGCCCAGCACAATCCGGCTCTGTTCACAGGCGCTGGAGCGATCACCCAGGACGAAGAGTCTTCCGGCATCGTTGATATCTCCTCCTTCCTCACTGGCGTCAGCGGTTACGACACCACCAAGTACAGCTACTTCCTGATCGCTGATCAGATCCACAAAGCAGTCACCACTCCCACCAGCCAGGTGGAAATCGGCGAGCTCAGCGTCATGGCCACTGCCAAGGCCGATGCCAAGCAGCAGATCGTTCCAGAAACGGCCCTGCCAACGCAAACGTTCCTGGTTGGTACAGAAGGTCGCGCCGTATTCCGCGAAGTCATTGATGCCGGCGAACAGGGCAACAACGGCTATCGCTTCAACGGCATCCCCGATGGCATTGGCGTTACCGACAACGGTGATGGCACCCTGCGGGTGCTGGTGACCCATGAACTTCGCGAAACCGCCGGCGATGTGCGGGCCCATGGCTCCAAGGGCGCCTATGTGTCGGATCTCACGATCGACAAAGCCACCCTTGCCGTGATCAGCGGCAAGGACTTCCTCGCCTCTGCAAACGATCTCTTCCTCGCCAGCGCCGACGGCACCACCTGGACCAGTGGCACCACCACCGCGTTTAACCGCTTCTGCTCAGCAGACCTAGCCGCAGCCACCGCCTTCCGCAACGGCACCAACGGCTACGCCGGTCGCATCTTCCTCTCCGGCGAAGAGGCCGGAGCTGAAGGCCGTGCTTTTGCCCACGTGCTCGACGGCACTGATGCTGGCAAGGTGTATGAGGTGGCAAGCCTCGGCAACCTCTCGTTCGAGAACGTTGTTGCCAACCCCATTGCCCAGGACAAAACCGTCGTCGTCAGCCTCGATGACACCAGCACCAACGGCCAGGTCTACGTCTACGTCGGCAACAAGGCCACCACTGGCAACGCCGTCCAGCAGGCCGGCCTCGCCGGTGGCATTACCTACGGCGTCCGCGTCAACTCCACTGGCACCACCAACACCGAGGTGGGCGACCTGGCCAGCCCCAATGCCACCGGTCTCGGCCTGAATGGCAGCGGCGTCGGCACCTTTGAACTCGTCAACCTCGGCGATGTGAAGGCCAAGACCGGCGCCGAGCTCAACACCGAAAGCATTGCTGCTGGTGTCACCAACTGGCTGCGGCCAGAAGATGGCGCCTGGAGCAAAGACGGCAAATCCTTCTACTTCGTCACCACCGCCACCAGCACAAGCGCCAGCCGCCTCTGGGCCCTGGAGTTCACCAATCCCGCCAATCCTGAGCTGGGCGGCACCGTGAAGATGCTGCTCAACGGCAGCGAAGGCCAGGTCATGCTCGACAACATGACCGTGGCCGATGACGGCTCGATCCTGCTGCAGGAAGACCCCGGCAATAATGCACGCCTCGCCAAGATCTGGCGTTACAACCCTTCCACCGACACCCTGGTCGAGCTGGCCCAGCACAATCCGGCTCTGTTCACAGGCGCTGGAGCGATCACCCAGGACGAAGAGTCTTCCGGCATCGTTGATATCTCCTCCTTCCTCACTGGCGTCAGCGGTTACGACACCACCAAGTACAGCTACTTCCTGATCGCTGATCAGATCCACAAAGCAGTCACCACTCCCACCAGCCAGGTGGAAATCGGCGAGCTCAGCGTCATGGTGACCGCTAAGGCTTCACCCGCCGGCACAGCCACATGGGCTGACGCCATTGGCGTAGCCAGCCCAGAGCTGCTCGACAACAGCCTTACCTTGGTGAATGGCGTCTATTCCGCCTCCAGCGCTGACCGCCTGGCAGCCGCCGGCATAACGCTGGTGAACAAAGTGGAGTTGTTCAACCTGCCTTCGGTGGGTGGAAGCCTGGCCTACGACAAACCCGAAGGCCTCACCCTGCGCGACGACGGCTCGGTCGTCATCAACTACGACAACGACTTCGGCACCGAAGGAGCTAACGGCAACGCCTTCACTGTGGTGAGCTTCAGCAATCCAGCAGTGGATACCGAAGACAATGCGAATGGAGGATATACCCCTGCCACGAACCGCGATGTCTACGGCCTTGTAATGCCCGATGGCCTAGCCACCATCGTCTACAACGGTGAAAATTTCATTCTCGCCGCTGGCGAAGGCGACGACAGGAACGATTTTCTCAATCCCGACGAAACCAGCCGCGTTTCAGCCCTTCTTACCGCGGCAGCTAGCGCAACCACCGAACAGAAAGCGGGTCTGGTTGCTGCCAATGCCCAAAGGCTCAACATCCTCACCAACACCGGCGATCTCGATCGCGACGGCATCATCGACCAGGCCTATGTGACCGGTTCCCGCTCCCTGAGAATCTTCGATTCCAAAGGAAATGTTGCCTGGGATTCGGGAGTTGCCCTCGAGGATCTCGCCAATGCTCGTGGTCTCTATCCGGTCAACGATCGTGAAGATGCCAAGGGTGTCGAGCCCGAAATGGTGGAGGTGTTCACCATCAACGGCAGCACCTACGCCTTCGTGGCCCTGGAGCGCACCACGACCAGCATGGCGGCGATCTTTGATGTTTCGAATCCCTATGCCGCAGTGGCCGTGGATCCGATGATCTTCCCCGGTGCCCAGCGGATTGAGGGGATCACCTTCCTCACCACCGCCACCAACGCCGCCCGCAGCGTGATTGCCTCCAGTGAGGGCAACGATGTGGTGTCGGTGGTGGACTTCCCGATCCCCTATCGCCTGCAACTTCTGCACCTCGCCGATGGGGAAGCCGGCCTGCTGGCGTCCCAGACGGCGCCTTACCTCGCAGGCCTTGTTGATGGATTTGACAACACCTATGCCAACACCCTGATCCTGGCCGGTGGCGACAACTTCATCCCAGGCCCCTTCCTGAACGGCGGCACAGACATCAGCGTGCGCGATGAGCTCAATGCCGTAACCGGCTCCACCATCACCGGCAACCTTCCAATCGCTGCGGTGGACATCGCCATCCACAACCTGATCGGTGTGGAAGCTTCCACGATCGGCAACCATGAGTTTGACCTGGGCTCGCGGGTATTCCGGGACAGCTTCACACCAGGCTCAGGCTGGGTGGGGGCCCAATTCCCCTACATGTCAGCCAACCTCGATTTCAGCGGCGATGCGGATCTGAACCCGCGGTTCACCAACACCACCGCCACGGCGGGTCTTGAGGAAGCCTCTGCCCAGAAGGGCAAGATCGTGCCCTCGGCCGTGGTTACCAAAAACGGCGAGAAGATCGGCCTGGTGGCTGCCACCACCCAGATCCTCGAAAAGATCAGCTCCACCGGTGGGGTGGAAGTGAAGGGTTTCAACGGCGATGGCTCAGAGATCGACGACATGGCCCTGCTGGCCAGCCAGCTGCAGCCGGTGATCGACGACCTGATCTCCCAAGGGGTCAACAAGGTGATCCTGATGGCCCACCTACAGCAGCTCGGCAACGAGAAGGCCCTGGCTCCGCTGCTGCGCGGTGTGGACATCATCCTGGCTGGGGGCTCCAACACGCGCCTAGGAGACAGCAACGATCAGGCTGTCGCCTTCCCTGGCCATGCTGGCAACTTCGCCGACACCTATCCGCTAGTTGCAACCGGTGCTGATGGCGGCAAGACGCTGATCGTGAATACCGATAACGAGTACACCTATCTCGGCCGATTGGTGGTGGATTTCGATGCTCAGGGCCGCATCATCCCTTCCAGCATTGATCCTCTGGTGAGCGGTGCGTATGCCGCCACCGCCGCCAATGTGGCAAAGGCCTGGAACGTGACCGAAGCCGAGCTTGCCACCACCGCCTTTGCGGACGGCACCAAGGCCGAGAACGTGCAAGATCTCACCGATGCCGTACAGGCCGTGATCGCCAGTAAAGATGGCGAGGTGTGGGGCTATTCCGATGTCTACCTCGAAGGTGAGCGGGCCTTCGTGCGCTCAGAGGAAACCAACCTCGGTGATCTCACCGCTGACGCCAACCTCTCCTACGCGCAGAGCATCGACCGATCGGTTGTGATCTCCCTCAAGAACGGTGGCGGCATCCGCTCCCAGATCGGCTCGGTCGATGTGGTGAGCGGGGCCAAGGAACCCACCCTCCCCAATCCCTCAGCCAATAAGCCTGAGGGCGGTGTGTCCACCCTCGATATCGAGAACTCGCTGCGGTTCAACAACAGCCTCTCCCTGGTGACCGTGAGCGCCAGCAAGCTCAAGGAATTGCTCGAGCACGGCATTGCCCTGTACCCCAACCAGGGACGCTTCCCCCAGGTGGGCGGCCTGGCCTTCAGCTTCGATCTCACCAAGCCGGCCGGCAGCCGCATCCTCAACCTGGCCGTTCAGGACAGCCAGGGCAATGACCTGGATGTGGTGGTTCGAGCCGGCGCCCTAGTGGGTGATGCAACCCGCACGTTCCGGATGGTGACGCTCAACTTCCTTGCTAGCGGTGGCGACAGCTATCCATTCCCCACCGATGCTGCTGCCAACCGCGTTGACCTCTTCAATCCCACCGCAGCCCTCACCGGTGCAGCGAAATTCAGTGGCGATGGCACCGAACAGGATGCCCTGGCTGAGTATCTGAAGGCAAATCACGCCACGGCCAGCAAGGCTTACAACCAACCCGAAACAGCCGCGGCTCAGGATCTGCGGCTGCAGAACCTGGCGGTGCGCACGGATGAGGTGATTGATGTGAAGCTCGGTACAACCGGAGCCGATGACACATTCAGTTCCGATGCCATCAAGCTTCAGGGCTTCGACGGCAAAGGAGATGTGCTGTTCACCGGCGCCGGCGCAGACAGCGTGGACATTGAAATCCTTGCTGGTTCTGCAAACACAATCTTCACTGGCTCCGGCGCCGACATCATCTACGCCGGTAGCCGCGATGTGATCACCGGCGGCGGCGACGCTGATCAGATCTGGGCCACCGGCGGCAATGGCAACCGCCTCAGCGGCAATGGCGGCGACGACGACTTCGTCATCGGCACCATGGGCAACCGCGCCCTTGGCGGCGAAGGCAACGACAAGTTCGACATCCTTGATGGTGCCGGCACCAACTACCTCAACGGTGGTGCTGGCTCCGACCAGTTCTGGCTGATTAGCGCACCTGGTGATAAGCCTGGTGCTAAGCAGTTCGTGATGGACTTCAAGGCCGGTGAAGACTTGGTGGGCTTGCGGGGAGTTGCCTTCGCTGACCTCAGCTTCACCCAGGTGGGTACCGACACTCTCTTGAGTGTTACTGGCACAGCCGTTGGCCACTTCACCAACGTGAGCGCCGCCAGCCTCAACAACCAGACCAACTTCGCTGGTCTGGCCTGATCGCACCCGCAATTGGTCCCCTCAGCTGAGGGGACCGGCTTTTTTGTCTCCACTCAGGAGATAACGAAGCATTTATTTGCCCATCCGACCGTTGAATACTCAGGACCATGGCAGTCTCTTCGAGCGGCAACAACGAGCCCGCATCAACGCCGAAGATCACCTGGCAGCCTGACTGGAGCGAACTGGATCTGGTGTTCGGCCTGGCGGTCGACACCGCCGGCGACCAGACCCTGCTCGACCCTGCCGATTTCGGAACCCTGCCTCGGGCCGGCGTTCAGCTGGCCGATGTAGCGGTTCTGGGTTCGGACGCTGGCGACCGTATCTTCGCCGGGGTCGGTTCACTGATCGATGGCTCTGGCGGCGACGACACGCTCTTCAACACCGACAGCCAAGGCGAGAACGGGCTGGTAGGAGGGATCGGCGCCGACCTGCTGTTCCTGCGCCCGGTTAATGATCGGATCATCGGCGGTCAACTCTTATCCGGCGCCGGGACCTTCGGCCTCTCCCCCTTCACGGCCTTGGTGGACCGTGAGCGCGACAACTTCCTGATCGATTCGTCTAATCCAGGCAGTACCGGCTCCCTACAGATTCTTGACTACGAGCCAGGTATCGACGAACTGCTGATCGACGGGGTGGCCCCCTCAGGCGAGTGGGCCGAAGTGAAAGCGCTGCTGCGAGGTCTCAATGTGTCAATCAACTCCGCACCGGAGCTGAAAGCCGGACCCGTCATCCTCGAGCTCGGGAGTGGGACTGAGATCACCAGTGATCTCAGTATCTATGGCACCGATCTTGATGGCGAGACTCTGCAGCTGCTGAAAGTAAAGGGCCCCGAATGGATCACCACCTCGGGTACCACCCTCAGGGCCACCGCTCCGCTTGATCTCACCGCAGAGCAGCTGGCCAGCATCGACCTGCAACTGGCCTTCAGTGACGGCAAAGCCGCCGCGGTGTTCTCTCCCCAGCTGATCCTGATCAACGTTGCGCCCACCGCGCTGAGTCTGGCCAACATCACCCCATCCCTGGCCGAAAACACCAGCACCGCCAGCCGCATCAAGGTCGCTGACATCGTCATCGCCGATGACAACCTCGGCACCAATGTGATCAGCCTCTCCGGCCCCGATGCCGCCAGCTTCGAGGTGGTCGGCGCCGCCCTGTTCCTCAAGGCCGGCATTGCTCTGAACTTCGAGGCCAAAACCTCATACGCCCTCACGGTCCGTGTCGTCGATCCGGCACTGGCTGGTAGCACTCCCCTCAGTGCTAATTACTCGCTGGCCATCACCGATATCAATGAGGTGCCCGGAATCAATACCGTCAGCACCATCGTTTCGGTCACCCTTCCCAACGGCGATGTCAGACCGATCACGGTCAGCATCAACAACGCCGATCTCGTTGCAGGCACCAACCTCTCGGTCATCAGCAACCTCGGCATCAACGCTTCTGGCCTCACCTCGCTGGCTGAGCTCGGGATCACTCGCAATGGAACAGGGCTTGATTTCCAGCTAAGGGTCGATCGAGGCACCAGTGCCTCCGTCAATGCCCTTCTCGAACTGGCGGCGGCAGACCTCCTGCCCCAGCTCACCAATCCCTCCGGTGCCCGGCGAGCGGATCGCAAGCTCCTCTTTTACGCCGTCAACAGCGCTGGAGCCATCTCGCCCCTCACCTACGACCCGATCACCGGCGCCGGCGCACGTTTCCTCGACTTCAACAACGACGGCACCGCTGATTCCTTGGCACTCAGCCTCATTGACGGCGGCTATGGCGACAAAGATCGACTAGCCAATGGGTTCATCGATGATCCCTCTGTCGCCGGTTTCGTCGACCTCACCAATCTTCGGTTCTCCAACGCCGGCTCCGGCACCGTCACCATCGGCGATCCCACCAATGCCGCACCCGCATCCGTAAGCCTCCGTGCCGCACTCTCCAGTCGCGCCAGTAGCTCCAACGAGATTGGCTATGTGGTGATCAACGCCTCAGAAGTCCCTAACTCTGCTGCCCTGCTTGCTGATCTCACCTGGCTGCGCGGCCGTGCTCGCACCCTGTTTTCCAGTCTGGAGAGCACAGATGTCACCCTCCCAGCCGGCAGCTCCTTCGATCGGGACATCCAACTGATCAACGGCCAGAGCATCCGCTTCTTCGAGGTTCAAGACGCGAGCATTGACCAACTCACCAGCCTGGCCGACAGCCGTTTCAGCCTGTTCACGTCCGGGGACTTCGCCAACGGCCAGGTTGCCTTCAGCTCTACCAGCGGCGTACGTTTCTCCCTCAACCTGCTGCCAAACGATCCAGGCCTCAATGCCCTGATCAGCCAGGCCCAGGGGCAGGCACCCGTTTTAGATCTCAGCGCCTTCACCGCCGCCCAGAGACTCAGCGGCACAGTGGCTTTTGGCCGCGAAGCCGATTTCAATTCCGTCGCTGGCTTCTACCGCACCCTCGATGCCGCAGGCACCGTGCTTGGGGCCGACTCCATCACCCGCTTCAGGCCCGGTGACAGCGGCTACAGCGCCGCCGCCCTGCGCACGGACAACCTCATCGGCCAGCTCGGCAATCTCACCGTTGCCGATAACCAGAGCACCAGCCGCAGCTTCAGCGGCGTCACGGGCGGTACCTTCCTGGCACCATTCGCGCAGGTGAATGGCAATACCTTCTTTGCATTCGGCGGGGCCAACACCGATGGCCTCAGCCACTTCCGTTCGCTTGGCAACAACCTATTCGGCCTTGAAGATATTGTCGGCGGCGGTGATAAAGATTACGACGATATGGTGATCGGATTTAACTTTTCTAATGTTGCTTAATATGGGCGAATCTGTTATTCCCTAAGGTCGGCCGTGAGGGCCTTACCGCGCCGGACCGCAGCACATGGGCTGTGGTCCGGAGAGCATCTAATGCTCACCCTCCACCAATACACCTTCGATTTACTCGAGCAAGCCGGCTTCGGCTAGATCACGCGTCACGATTACCCAGCGCCCGCTGCGCCGCCTTGCCAGCCAACCAAACGCTGGCGACGGTGGCCAGCAGGCCGCCTATGCGCAGGGCCCAGGTGCCGGCATCGGCCTCGCCGGAGAGCACTTCGCCGAAGCGGGCCACATCACCGGCCAAGGCGCCCAGGCCGCAAAACAGGATCGTGCCGGGCAGGATGCCGATCAAGCCAATGGAGTAGTCGCGCAGGCTCACCTCGCTAAGGCCATAGGCGAAATTGAGCAGGGAGAAGGGAAAGGCCGGCGAGAGGCGGGTGAGCAGCACCAGCTTCAGCCCCTCCCGGCTCACCGCCTGCTCGATCGCCAGGAGCTTCGGCACCACCGCCAGCCGCCGGCGGGCCCAATTGCGCATCCAGGTGCGACCGAGCAGGAAAGCGGCCTCGGCCCCCAGGCAG
>NZ_JAGQCP010000013.1:0-57643 GCF_024346255.1 Cyanobium sp. BA5m-10
GCCGCCGCCAGCACCTATCTGCAGAGCGACACGGTGATTATTCGCCTGGTGGTGGGCGATGGCGCCGGCACAGGTGTCGCCTGGGGCTGCGACCTTTCGGCTCAATATGTCCGCATTAACGCCGATTACACGACGTAAGGAAAAACGCAGTCATAGCAATGCTTTTAAGCAGTATTTTTTCCATGTGTCACTAGTGTGTCACTCATTGCACTCTGTTCGATCCGGCGATTGAGGTGAATTTATTGAGGGATGCGTCGCAGATGGTGTCATTGCATGGTAGTGGAATAAAGTAAGTTCACGTTCTCTCTTGTAAAAAGACCATTTTGGGGATCCGAAAAATCACTCGCTTCTGATAGCACAAAATTCCCGTATTTAACGGTGCCTCAGTTCCATCCCTCACCGCTTATCTGCAAATGGAATCAGAGAATACAGAAATAGTTACGCTCAAACTCAATACTCCACTGCTGGAAACCATTGATAAAATCCGTGAAGAATGGGGAATACTCAGTCGAGCAGATTTTATAGAACGCATACTTCAAGAAGTTTTTATACCAGGCGAATCCATGATCCCAGCAACTGATCCTAATAATCCCAAAGATTTATAGAATGAAACTCATATTAGTCGTCCTTGAATCAAAACATGAGATGTATAAAGTTGCATTCCTGATCGTGGTAGTAATTTCACTAATATCATTGATAATTCCACCACCATTAAGGTCAGAGATTTACAAAGACAAGGAAGACTGCCTGCAAAAGAACTCTAATGGCAACGACAAGGCAATGGTCAACCTTTTGTGCGACAGTATTGTTCATGAACCTACCAAAGAAGAGAAAAATAAAATGAAAGAACTAGAATTCAAGAGGGATAAACAAAGAGAAGATTCATACAATGATGCTATACAACAAAGATGGTCAGAGAAGGAAAAAGAAAGAGAGAAAGATCCGACATTTATCAGGCAACAACAAGAAAAAGAAAAAATAGAATGGTGTAGATTAGAAAAAGAGAAACTCCCTGCGGAAGCACGTCATAGTTATCAATTGCTAAGTTCTAGATGCTGGGGTCTGCAATTGTATTAACATGAGAAAAATAGTATATCATCTTTTCCAATGATAAAAATCAAACAAAGTAAAAAAATAATAACCAAAACCATTTTCTGCATGTTAATAGCAATTCCTCTGCAGACAGAATCGCAGATAATGCCATTGCAGGTCAGTACATGCGAACCCAATCCTTATAGAAAAGACAATGGGAATACATCAAGTCCATATGACAATACTGCTTATTATAGATGCTTGTCTATTGCTGACGAATACATGTCAAATCAAACAAATATCCAAAATCGAACAATATGCGAATACACGAAAGTAGTGTATTACGATACAGGGATTAGGTCGTGGACTAGTCAAGAGATGTCCAAAACATGCAAAATAAAATACTACGGACTAAAACAAGAGAAGGATGCCATCATTCCAGAAGGATGGCATCCTCCTCTGCTAACAAGATAGATTTATATCCTAAGAGATCAATTATTAGCAGCAAATCCAGATTTTATCCATATTCATTCCGGGTGCTTCGGCGTAATACTCACAACGCATGAAATCAGGGTTCATAATTGCCTTTACATAGCGACACTGCTGAGCACCTGCAGCAGGAGACATAAGGATTGGAGCAACTACAGCAGAGACCCCAATTAAGAATTTTTTCACAGGAGTATGTATGAACTCCCTTCAACTCTACTGCATTAAGACCTCTAATTCAACATGGTGTAGTACCTGCGACCCCGTATGAAAACCCAACGGTTGAGCGAACACCCATAGAGCACTGCCACAAGGGCATTTGAACCGTCCATAAACCATGTTCATGTGCTAGTATTGGAAAGAGGGTTGGTTAATGGACAATGCCAAAGTCGGTCGGTTACGCACGTGTCTCCACTTCCCATCAGGCGACCGACACGCAGGTGTCGGCATTGAAGGATGCAGGGTGCTCCAACGTCTTCAACGAGGTCATCAGCAGTAGAACGCCTGTAGAGCACCGTCATCAATTGCAGGCGTGTCTGGCGGTGCTGGAACCCGAAGACGAACTCATTGTGACCAAGTTGGACAGGTTGGGCAGGACTCAGGTGGAAGTAATCAACCGCCTTCACGACCTACAGGTTCAGGGCATCCACATCAGGACGTTGGATGGTCTCATCAGCACCAAAGCACTTGGCAAGATGGCACCGCTGGTCATTGGACTGCTTACTGGTCTGGCAGAGGTGGAGCGTGAACTGACTCGGGAACGCACCAGAGAGAGTGTTGAGCACCGTAAGCGTATTGGGGGCAATCTTGGCGGACGCCCTTCGCTACCAAAGGTTAAAAAAGATCATATTCTTCGGTTGAGGCAGGAAGGTAATTCAATTCGTTCTATTGCCGAATTAACAGGTGTGAGTGCATCGGCAGTCCATAAGTTTTGCAAGGAAGCGGAAATGTGATGGAAATCATGTTTTCACTATCAAATCAATTATTTCTACTGCTCGTAAAGGTCTTTAAAAATAGGTATTGACGATCTATCTCTTCCGTGCTACAATATAAAAACAGCAAATTAAACTCAAGGGAACGCATCTAAGGTTGTTTTCTATTGAGTTGAAGATTTCTCGCCATGCTAAAGATAGGGTTAAAATCATAATCCTTATAAATAGTGGGTGTACCAATTAGATGCCGAACAGTTTAATTCTCTTGGATAGTAGAAAAACAAGTAAGCATTTTTAAATCTTTATGCACTGAGATTTGTCTCAGTTGCTTTGCGGTGCCCAGATAAACATAAAGTTTAATTCATTGCCAGTATTAAGATGCCTAATAGAGAGAAAGATGCAACACTTAATTTTGTAACTAACCAGATAGATTGTGGATTTGATCCTAAATTTATGGTTACTTACCATTATAAGCACCCCTCTGAATTTGGATGGAGAGTGGTTGAGAATGTTGACTCCACTAGTAGCAGGTGGGGATTTAAGAGTGCGAAATCATTATGGAGCGAGGTTCCATCCTATAATTACTATGTTAAAAGACGTGGATGCGAGGATTGTATAATTCAAGATGCATCACAAGTTAAGAACGTGATTCTTAAATACTTCTGGGGAATTAAAAGACCTAACCAAACATGGAAATGCAAATATCCACCCATGTTGTTCTTCCATGAAATGGGCAAGACTAAACTCCAGTATCATACGCATCTTCTTCTTCCTGAACTGCCTAATAAATTCAATTCAAAAGATATTTTGGAGGATGAATGGAATGGATATGTCAAAAGGAGTAGAAAATGTTTCTCCAGATGGAAGAAAGTTCATGTGAAGGAGATTTCCAATCCTTATCTTATTGCAAACTATCTGGTCAAAGAGGCATCCAAGCATCAGCATTCATTGGATTATCAAAACTCACTATTCATAAACGAGGTATAAATGAAGAACCAGCAAATTACAATTACTTTTCCTAAAAGAGATATACGCTATAAAGAAGAACTGCAGAGAATGAAGAAAGATGACAGCATCAATGTATCAGCATTTATTGTCTCTGCTATTAAAAGCGAACTGGGGTCTCTATGAACCAAAAAACAAAACAGCAAGTGCGTGAGATTAGAAACAAGATTATTAATCAAGTTGAACGCCGTCCACAGTATGATTCAGATGATGAGGTGATTACTCATGCTGTTCAACAATTCTACGAAGATTTAAAGCAAAGGCGAATTCTCAAGTGAAAACTGTTTGGTACCATTGACCTCCAGAGGTGACAGATTGAGAGAGAAATATTTCGTCCTAAATTTTTTGGGGCAGGTATTGAGCAAGCATTTCGTCAGCAGTCATCTTTCTTGTTCTTTTTATAGGGTTTAGTTCTTCGGTAAGTTCTTCAGTCTCGTGGTGATAGTAGTGGTCTTGTATATATTTTGTCCCCGTATCCATGTTGGAAGCGAGCAACTGAAGTGGAACCTTGTTTGCAAGTGATACGGTTGCGTATGTGTGTCGCAATGAATAGTATGAAAAACGCCTGCCTGATTCTTCTTCTAACCCGCTTCTTTTGATGATTTCATTCCAGCAATCTGCCCATATGCGAGATGAAAAGGTCTTGCCATCATTTTGATTGCAGAAAAGTAGGTCGCTTGGTGAGTTGAAGCGGGATATTCTTTTCAGATGCTCAACAATGAGTGCTATTTCGCAGTTGCATTCATACTGCTTGCCCGTCTTGTTGTTTTCTGATGGGATCGTGATAATTCGGAAGATCTTTTGTTGTTTGGGATTATCCTTTGGGTTGACACGAATATCCCGCCATCTGATTTTCCTTACTGCTCCAACCCGAATCCCACTGTTAAGCATTAACTCAATCGCACAAGCAATCATTTGCCTGTGAAGACCTGCTGTTTTTCTTAAAGTCTTTTCTTCTTTCCATTCGTTTATGGTTCCTATGAGAACTCTCAGTTCTTCATGCCTAAAGTGATTTCTTCTGTGCTCATCTTCGGATGGTGGAATCGTGATTTTAGGAATATCTGGTGCATTGCTGATAACTCGCTTGTCTTTAATTGCTATATCTTGAATGATTGATTTGAACGTGGATAACTCAGTTTTGATGGTTGTCTTTGTTTTGGGTACTTTCCCGCCGTAACCATCTTTTCGCCACTGCTCATATTCCTTGAAAGCACTTCGCTTCAAGTGGTCAACCCTAGTATCTTTCCCTAAAAAGTTATTTAATTTTTCGCACCTATTTTTTAGTATCCGATAGGTCTCTGGTGTTATGCCCGCATGAGGAACGCTACTTATGTCTAATTTCTTTTTAGCAAGAAATATATTAGTCATTTCAGCAACTGTTAATGTCTGAAGTGATTCTTCGTTTTGAATCTTTGCTCGGATATTGATGTATTCTCTCTGTGCTAGTGATTGGGCAATCAGAAAATCTTTGGTTCTAAGCGATTTCCTGATTCTGAATCCTTCCCTGCCTTCTGAGTCCCAATAATAGAATTGCCAGTATTTTGATTCGGTGCCACCACGCTGATAGATATAACAGTTTTCAGTGTCAAATATCTTCGTCTTGTTTAGAACAAGTGTTCCGTCCTCTTTTCTGGACACGGTATCGGTGTGTCAGTTCTGTGTTTGACGGTAGGCAGTCACAGGGTCTGTGTCAATGGTGTGTCACCATGTCACGTGGTTAAACCCAGTTGTGGCAGGCATTTTGAAGAATGTAGTATATTAACGCCGATTACACGACCTAATTATCTGAAGGCAAACCAAACGAGTCTTCAGCTGATCTCTGTTGGAATTCCTACAGTGATTAGAGTTCCAACGGTGATTAAGGGTCTTGGTCGAGGAGAGCAGCAGCGATGAGCAACCCCCTATGGATGCTTGTGCCCTGGGCGGTTTTTGCAATCGCGGCAGGAATCAAGTTTTGGCGCTTGACCAGCCTGTTTCGCAGGCACCTAATCGGCGCCCCGTCCGGCACCGAGCAGTTCAGGAGCTCCCTTGAGAGAGCCTGGGCTAAGGACCAGCAGGCCGCCTGACAGAGCTCCGCCTGGGCCGTTACAAATTGTGATATATTTGGGTTTGGTCATCGAGCGGTCCTGGACGGGTCCGCTTTTTTATTGGCTTTTATTTGTTGATAGCTCTCCAAATCCACCAAATAACCAGCCCCAGTAGCGCCCATGGCAGCAGCGCTCTAAATACAACCGCCACCAGCAACACCACCAGCAACGACACCGCAGTGCGCTTTGTCAAATCCTTCGCCTCGTCGCTCATGAAGCGCCAGCGGGGAATCAGGGCCATCTGTTCTTAGGCGGGGACTCGCCCCAGCAAAGCCCCTCCCCCTAGATTTGGCACCTATGGCTCAAGTGGCTTCGGTTTCAGCAGCTCCGCCATCCCAGCCACGCCCCCGCTGGCAGGTGCCATTGCTGGTGGGCTTTTGCTTTGGCCTCGGTTATGGCGTCACCCAGCGGCTGCTTGCTCTGCAGCTGCCTTCCTTGGTGCGCCTTGGTCAGGCCTTTGAGGTGCGGCCCTTCCCGGGCACCTCGCTGGAGAGCCTGCGGCTGCGGTTTGGCGCTGAAAACCAGGACATCCGCGGTGACGCGGATCTTTTGCAGTTAGAGCAGCAACCCGATACAGCGGCTCCCGCCGCCAGCGAAGCTGAGCCGCCCCAGGAGTTGCCCTCGCCCGCGGCTGAACCGGAAGCCCAGGCTGTCCCCGCTGACGCGCCAAGCCTGGATGCCCCGCCGCCTCCAGATTTGCCTGGCGCTGATCTGCCACAGTCCACCCCTGCTGCCAGGCCCCAATGAGTGCGCCGCAATCGCTTGTCCAAGCTGCCTTGCAGCGCTTGGGGGCTCGCTTAGGCAGCGGCCTCGTTGATGCGGCCGCCAATCTGGCTCTGCTGGCCCAGGACGCTCCGGAGCGGCTGCGTCAGGAGTTTCAGCTTTTCTGGGACGAAGTGGAAGCAGAAGCTGCCCGGATCGAGAGGGACGACGAGCCGGAGGTAGCCATCACGGCGCCTGCTGTGGATATTCAGGATCAAATCGATGCCCTGCGCGCCCGGGTGGCGGCCATGGCTCGCCGACTGGACCAGGATTCGTGATCCTGCGTAGGCCGCTGCGCATCTGGTGGTTGGCCCTGGCCCTGCTGCTCGGTCTGTGGTGGGACGGCCAGGCCTGGAGCTATGTCGGTGGTGTCACCCCAGAGCGGCAGCGGAGCCGTCAGCGGCGCCGGGCCCGCTGGCTCACCCAGGCATTCCTGGGGCTTGGCTCAGCCTTTATCAAGCTGGGCCAATTGCTTTCGGCCCGTCCCGACGTGCTGCCCGCTGAACTGGTGGAGGAGCTAGCCACCCTGCAGGACCGGGTTCCCGCCTTCCCCTTTGCGGTGGTGCAAGACCTGCTGGAGCAGGAGTTGGGTGAGCGCTGCGCCGAGATCATTGACCTGGAGAGCGAGCCGCTGGGTTCGGCCAGCCTGGCCCAAGTGCACCGCGCCAGCCTGCGCAGCGGCCGTCAGGTGGTGTTCAAGGTGCAGCGCCCTGGCTTGGAGCGCACCTTCCGGCTCGACCTTGAGGTGATGCAACAAGTTGCCGCGGCGGTGCAGCGCCATCCCCGCTGGGGCCGCGGCCGCGACTGGATCGGCATTGCCCAGGAGTGCCGGCGGGTGTTGCTCAGAGAGCTCGACTTCCGGCTGGAGGCCGAGCACGCGGCCCGCTTCCGCCAGCAGTTTCTAGACGATCCCGGCATCCGCATTCCAGCCGTGGTGTGGGAATTGAGTTCCCGCCGGGTGCTTTGCCTCGACTATGTGCCCGGCATCAAGATCACCGATCGCCAGGCCCTGATCGAGGCTGGAATCGTGCCCGCCGCCGTAGCGGAAAAGGGCGCCGCCAGCTACCTGCAGCAGCTGGTGCGGTTTGGCTTTTTCCACGCCGATCCCCACCCCGGCAACCTGGCCGTTGCCGCCGATGGGGCCCTCATCTACTACGACTTCGGCATGATGGGACAGCTCTCCAGCCGCCTGCGGGGCCGCCTGGGCAGCATGGTGCGTGCAGCAGCTGGCCGAGACGCAGCTGGTTTGGTCAAGGAGCTGCAGCAGGCGGGTGTGATTGCACCTGGCGTTGATCCGGGCCCGGTGCGGCGCCTGGTGAGGGTGATGCTGGAAGAGGCGCTGACGCCTCCTTTTTCCGCCAATGTGCTTGAGCGCCTGTCGGGCGACTTATACGACCTGGTTTACGGACAGCCCTTCAGGTTGCCCCCAGAGCTGATCTTTGTGATGCGGGCCCTCTCCACCTTTGAGGGGGTCGGCCGCAGCCTCGATAGCGGCTTTAGTTTGGTGGCGATTGCCCGCCCCTACCTACTTCCCCTAATGACTTCAAGCGGTGGCAGTGGTTCTGGTGTTGGCGGTAGTGCAAACGACCTCTTCAATGAAATCTCGCGCCAGGCGGCAGAGGTGGGCAGCCGCGCCTTGGGTATTCCCAAACGATTAGACGACAGCCTGGCGCGCATCGAGCAGGGCGACCTGCAGGTGCAGATTCGCGCCGGCGAAACGGATCGCCTGCTCCGGCGCTTGGCCCTGGCCCAGCAGGCTGCGGGTCAGTCGATGCTGCTAGCTGGTTTGGCAGTTGCAGCGGCCCTGCTGGCGGTCAGTGCTCGACCGGCCTTAGTAATCATTCCCCTGCTGGCCAGCCTGCCTGTGGGGCTCAGCTGGGTCAAGCTGCAGGGCCGGCTTAAGCGCGATGGCCGGATTGATCAATTGCCCGGCGTGGGTTGAGCTTTTTGCTGGTTTGGGGCTTGTAGGTGTACATCGCCTCATCAGCTTTTGCCCAGGTTTGCTCCAGAGTGGTTCGCGGTTCACTCATCGCTGCACCGATCGAGGCTTGAACACCGCAGGCTTGCAGGGCCTCCCGCAGGCGATCCACCAGTTCATCCAAGCCGGAGGCGCTGGGGTTGAACACCATCAGCGCGAACTCGTCGCCGCCAACGCGGGCCAGTAAATCCGTGCCGCGCATTTGGGCGCCCAGCTGGCTGGCTGCGATCTTCTGCACCTGGTCTCCCATCTGATGGCCCTGCTCATCATTGATTTGCTTGAAGCCGTTTAGATCAACCACCACCAGCCCGTACTGATAGCCGTGTCGCTGGCGGCGGCTCTCTTCAAGATTGAGGCTCTCATCCCAGGCGCGGCGGTTGGCGATGCGGGTGAGCCCATCGGTGCGGCTCTCGCGCAGCAGGGCTCCATTGAGCCGGCGTAGCCGGATCTCCGAATTGCGACTCACCAGCACCAATGAGATGGTGGCCAGTGAACCCATCAGAAAAACCAGGGCCGTGGCGCGCCAGGAGGTCCAGTTGAGCCGGTTGTGGTCAATGCTCACCTGGGTGCTGACCAGCTGGTTGGCAAAGGGCACGATGCGCAGCCCTACCAGTTTTTGGTCTTCTGGCTCTAGCTCAAGCTTGGGCAGTGCCCGGCGCTTGCAGGCTTGGGTCCTGATCGTGGCCGCTGATCGCCAGCATGCTGGCCGAAAGATTTACCAGGGAGAAGGCTGCTTTTTGCTTGCCCCGTATGTTCCATGGACCGTAGATAAAGGCTGTCCAACCACTGGAGCGGCCCGGTATTGGATAGGCCCGCACCGCCATAGGGGCAAGGTTGTAGCCCAATCCATTGCAGTGGGGCTGATTTAAGTCGGCCCTGAGCTCAGGGGAGGCGCCGCTTAGGGCGGTGCGTACTGATCGAGCCTGGGGATCGTTGCGGGGATCTAGAGGTAAACGGCGCAGGATGGCCAGGCTTTCCTGTTGGGAGATGCTGCTGGTATGAAAATCCTCAAGATCCCAGTTGCCGAGGCTGATTACGCCGATGGTCGCGTTGGGATCGGGATCGGTGCGCTCACCCTCTGGTTCCCCGTTTTGCACATCGCTGCGAGCCAGGGAAAGGGCTGTGAGCGAGCGGGCAATGGCGGTGCATTTGGCCGAGGCCAGGTGACTCACCTCCGAGGCCCCAACCGACTCCAAAGGCTCGTGCAGGAGCTGGTAGGTGAATACGGACGCTCCACCTGTGACAACTATGCCGATAGCGCCGAGCAAGGCGGAGAGGCGCGTTAAGCCCTTTGCGTTGAACTCTGGGCTTTTTGCTGTGAATTCAGACGCCACCAATTTGGTGGGAGGGTCTTGGGAGGCGGGTGCCAACAGCGCCTCCGGGCCCTAAGTGTTCAGGAAACTTTAATGGCTGACCCTTGCTTTTTATTTATCGTCCTCCAACGGGGGAGATATAAATACTTAGGCTTTGCCGCGGGGGCCCCGGTCTTCAGCGCCGGCGTAGATCGCCTGGCTGCCGAGTTCGTCCTCAATCCGGAGCAGTTGGTTGTATTTAGCCACCCGATCGGAGCGACTGAGGGATCCGGTTTTGATCTGGCCGGCGCGGGTGGCTACGGCGAGGTCGGCGATGGTGGTGTCTTCGGTTTCGCCGGAGCGGTGGCTGATGACACTGGTGTAGCCAGCCCGGCCGGCTAGATCGATCGCCTGCAGGGTTTCGGTGAGCGAGCCGATCTGATTCACTTTGATCAAAATTGAATTGGCGACACCAAGATCGATGCCCCGCTGTAGCCGGGCGGTGTTGGTCACAAACAGGTCGTCGCCCACCAGCTGCACCGTTTTGCCAAGGCGCTCGGTGAGTAGGGCCCAACCATCCCAGTCGTCTTCGGCGATGCCGTCTTCAATTGAAACGATCGGGAACCGGCTGGCCAGCTGGGCTAACTGGTCCACCATCTCGGCGCTGCTGTAGCTGCCGCCGCCGAAGTTGTAGCGGCCATCTTTGAAAAACTCGGTACTGGCCACATCCAGAGCTAGGGAGATCTGGTCGCCGGGCCGATAGCCGGCCTTCTCGATTGCTTGCATCAGCAGTTCGCCGGCGGCGTCATTGCTGGCCAGGTCGGGAGCGAAGCCGCCCTCATCGCCAACGGCGGTTGAGAGGCCCTGGCTGCTCAGCAAACCCTTGAGGGTGTGGAACACCTCCGCGCCCATGCGCAGGGCTTCGCGGAAGCTGCTGGCGCCATGGGGCACCAACATGAATTCCTGAAAATCCATGTTGTTGGAGGCGTGGGCGCCGCCGTTGATCACATTCATCAGCGGCACCGGCAACAGGTTGGCCAGCGGGCCGCCTAGGTAGCGGTAGAGGGGCAGGCCGACGCCGTTGGCGGCTGCCCGGGCGGTGGCCAGGCTCACGGCCAACACGGCGTTGGCACCGAGGCTGGACTTGTTGTCACTGCCGTCGAGTTCGGCCATGGCACCGTCCACGGCGCTTTGGTCAAGGGCGCTCAGGCCACAAAGGGCCGGGGCGATTCGCTCTTCGATGTTGTTGACGGCTTGGGTGACGCCCTTGCCGAAGTAACGGCTGCCGCCATCTCGCAGCTCATGGGCCTCATGGGCACCGGTGCTAGCGCCACTCGGCACAATCGCCCGGCCGCTGGCGCCTCCCTCCAGCAGCACCTCGGCCTCCACCGTGGGTGTGCCGCGGGAATCCAACACCTCCCGTGCCACCACGGTGTCAATAACAAGGTCGAGGGAATCGATCACGTTGAAGTGCCATTGGCGCTCTCTGTCGAGATCCTATGGGTCACCCCCACCCATCCATTTGTGCTGATGGGTACCGCCCTTGGGGTTGCTCGCCACAATGGAATTTGTTGTGCCCAGGTTGATGCCTGGCCTGATCCGCTGATGCGCATGCTGCACACCATGCTCCGGGTTGGCGATCTGGAGCGCTCCCTCACCTTTTATACGGAAGTGTTGGGGATGCGGATGCTGCGCCGCAAGGACTATCCCTCAGGCCGTTTCACCCTCGCCTTTGTGGGTTACGGCGAGGAGCGGGACACCACCGTGCTGGAGCTAACTCACAACTGGGACACCAGTCATTACGACCTTGGTGCGGGCTATGGCCACATCGCCCTAGGAGTGGAGGACATCCAGTCGGTTTGCGATGCAATCCGGGCTAAGGGCGGCAAGGTGGTGCGCGAACCCGGTCCGATGAAGCACGGCAACACGGTGATCGCCTTTGTGGAAGATCCTGATGGCTACAAGGTGGAACTAATCCAGCTCTCCTCCCGCGGCTGACCGCTAAGCCCATGCCCCCAAGCCTCACCAGCGAACCAGATCGCTTCAGCGAAGACGCCTGGGAGTTGCTCTTGGCCTCCCAGGACACGGCTCGCCGTTGGCGCCATGGCGCCATGGATGTGGAGCACCTGCTGCAGACCCTGCTGCTGGAGAGACGTTTCGGGCGCTGGCTGGATCCCCTGCCGCTTGAGCCCGATCGCCTGCTCGATCAGCTCGAGAGTTTCTGCGTCGACCAACCCGGCAGCGCCGGCGGTGAGCTGTACATCGGCGATGCCCTTGAGGATCTGCTCGAGGATGGGGACCGCAGCCGGGCCGCCTGGGGGGACTCTCTTTTAGACGTATCCCACCTGCTGGTCGCTTTGGTGCGCGATCCCCGGATCGGGGCGTCGTTGCTGGCGGCTGAGGGGCTCAGCGAAGACTTGCTGCAACGCCAGTTTCGGCCTGGCTCCCCTGCCAGCCCAGCCCCACCGGCTCCTGCTCCTCCGCAGGCGCCAGCCCCCCCCCCCGACGCTTGGATCGACGCGGGCCCGTCTCCGCTAGCGCCGGTGGCTGCCGCCCCATTGGCCGTCGCCCCACAGGCTGCCACCCCACTGGAGCAGGAGCCGCCCGAGCCCAGCGCCCTGGAGCGCTACGGCCGGGATCTCACTGCGGCGGCCCGGGCCGGCGAACTCGACCCGGTGATCGGCCGCGACTTGGAGATGCGACGCCTGATTCAGGTGCTCTCACGCCGCAGCAAGAACAACCCGGTGCTGATTGGGGAGCCCGGCGTCGGCAAGACCGCCGTGGCTGAGCTGCTGGCCCAGCGCATCGTGGCCGGCGAAGTGCCCGACTCGCTCCAGGGTCTGCGGCTGGTGGCCCTGGATTTGGGCGCCTTGATCGCAGGGGCCAAGTTTCGCGGCCAGTTTGAGGAGCGCCTGCGGGCCGTGCTTAAGGAGGTGCACGACGCCGATGCCGTTCCTGGGGCAGCCGGGGTAGTGCTGTTTATCGACGAGCTGCACACGGTGGTGAGCGGCGATCGCTCCAACGCCGACGCCGGCAGCGTGCTCAAGCCAGCCCTGGCTCAGGGCTATCTGCGCTGCATCGGCGCCACCACCGCCGAGGACTACCGCCGCAGCATCGAGAAGGATCCTGGCCTGGAGCGCCGCTTCCAGCAGGTGCTGATCAAGGAGCCAGGCCTCGACACCAGTGTGGAAATTCTGCGGGGCCTAAAGGAGCGCTACGAGTTGCACCACGGCGTGGCCATCACCGACCAGGCTTTGGTGGCGGCAACTCGCCTGGCCGACCGCTACATCACCGATCGTTGTTTGCCCGATTCGGCCATTGATCTGGTGGATGAGGCCGCCGCCCAGTTGCGCATGGAGGTCACCTCCAAGCCCCAGCTGGTGGAAGCTGCCGAGGCCGAGCTGCGCCGGGTGGAGCTGGCCCTGCTCTCGGCTGAGGCGGCGCCGCTGGAGGAGCGGCTGCAGTTGCAGGAGCAGCGCCGCCGCGCCACCGAGACCTTGCAGGCACTGCAGCAGCGCTGGCAGGCGGAGCGGGAGCGGCTGGCGGAGCTGCGGGAGCTGTTGCAGCAAGACGAAGACCTACGCCACGCCATCACCGAGGCCGAGCGGGAGGGTGACTATGAGGAAGCAGCCCGGTTGCAGCACGACCAGCTCAATGGCTTGCAGCAGCGCCGCGAAACTCTTGAGGCCGAACTGAAGGGGGAGACGATCCTGCGTGAACAGGTGGAGGAGGGCGACATCGCCGATGTGGTGGCCCGCTGGACCGGCATTCCGGTGCAGCGCCTGCTGGCGGGGGAGCGCCAGAAATTGCTGGAGCTGGAGCAACTCCTGGGCGAGCGGGTGGTTGGCCAGCTAGAGGCGGTGGCGGCGGTGGCCGCGGCGATCCGCCGCGCTAGGGCCGGTATGCAGTCGCCAACGCGGCCGGTGGGTTCGTTTTTATTTCTGGGCCCCACCGGCGTGGGCAAAACCGAGCTCGCCAAGGCTCTGGCGGCGGCGCTTTTCGACGAGGACGACGCCCTGGTGCGCCTCGACATGAGCGAATTCATGGAGCGCAACGCCGTGGCCCGGCTGGTGGGGGCACCCCCTGGCTATGTGGGCTACGAGGAGGGCGGCCAGCTCACCGAGGCGGTGCGGCGCCGGCCCTACGCGGTGCTGTTGCTTGATGAGGTGGAGAAGGCCCACCCGGAGGTGTTCAATTTGCTGCTGCAGGTGCTCGACGACGGCCGCCTCACCGATTCCCAGGGCCGCACTGTGGACTTCCGCCACACGGTGGTGATCATGACCAGCAACCTGGCCAGCCGCGCCATCCTCGACAGTGCAAAGGCGGCACGGGAGGCGGGCGTGGAGCCTGACCAGCAGGCCTGGCGCGATCAGCAGACCTGGCTCGACCAGCAAATAGACCAGGCATTAGCCAGCCAGTTTCGGCCGGAATTCCTTAACCGCATTGACGAGGTGATCCGCTTCCGCCCCCTTGGTCCAGCCGACCTGCAGCGCATCGTGCGCCTGCAACTGGCCGAGCTGGCCCGGCTGCTGGCTGAGCAGCACCTGGAGCTGGAGGTGCCGGAGCCGGTGGTGCAGGCCCTGGCTGAGCAGGGTTACGAGCCCGAATACGGCGCCCGGCCCCTGCGGCGTGTGCTGCGGCGCCAGCTGGAAAATCCCCTGGCCACCGAGCTGCTGGCCGAGCGCTTCAGTGGCGCACGGGGCGTGCGTGTTGAGCCGGGCAATCCCTTGACCTTTGTGCCCCTCGGCTAGGGTGTTCGTTTGCCGGTACGCGCGGACGCCCCCGTGCGCGAGCGCCAGTGGACCCAACCCCCCAAACTCCCGACTCCAAAGAGGCAGAACCCAGCCCCGATGCGTCCATCTCGCCTGCCGCAGCCTCGGCGGTGCCTGATGGCTTTGCTGCCGCCACCCTGGCGGAACTACGCAAAGTCGTTTGGCCCAGCCGTCAGCAGCTGTTCAGCGAATCGGTGGCCGTGATCTTGATGGTGAGTCTCTCGGCGGCAGCGATCGCCGCCATCGATCGTTTTTATGGCTGGGGGGCCAATCAGGTGTTCCGTTGAGCCGATCCGTAGTCGATCCCCCGTCCGTTGATCCCGTTTCTTTCCTGAGCCCCGTGTCCGAGTCCCTGACCGACAGCCAAATCGAAGCCACTGAGCTTGCGGCAGAAGAGCTCGAGCTTGCGGCAGAAGAGCTCGAGCTGGTGCCCCAAGTGCTGGAAGCGCCGGCGCCGGTTGAAAAGATGCAGGTGGCCCGCTGGTATGCGGTGCAGGTGGCCTCCAGCTGCGAGAAGAAGGTGAAGGCCACGCTCGAGCAGCGGGCCGTCACCTTGGGCGTCGACAACCGGATCCTTGAGATCGAGATCCCCCAGACCCCGGGGATGAAGCTGAAGAAGGATGGCTCGCGCCAGAGCACGGAGGAAAAGGTGTTCCCCGGCTACGTGCTGGTGCGAATGGTGCTCGACGAAGACACCATGATGGCCGTGCGCAGCACCCCCAACGTGATCAATTTCGTGGGGGCAGAGGAGCGGCGCGCAACGGCCAAGGCCCGCGGCCACATCAAGCCCCGGCCGCTCAGCCGCACGGAAGTGGATCGCATCTTTAAGCGAGCCGCAGAAAAGAAGGCAGTCGTCAAGGTGGATCTCGCCGAAGGCGATCAGATCCTGGTCACGGCTGGTCCTTTCAAGGATTTCCAGGGCGAGGTGATCGAGGTTTCCGGCGAGCGCAACAAGCTCAAGGCCCTGCTCTCGATCTTTGGCCGGGAAACCCCGGTGGAGCTCGAGTTTTCCCAGATCAGCAAGCAGAGCTAGGTTTCGGCCCCGCTCAGCGGCCGTCTCCCTGCGGAGGGCGGCCGTTTTAGTTCACATCCCCGGCGATGGGGGTGATCCGCAGATTCGCCCCGTAGCCTTAGACGATGGCCAAGAAAGTCGTTGCCGTTATCAAGCTGGCCCTCCAGGCCGGCAAAGCCAACCCCGCGCCGCCGGTGGGCCCTGCCCTCGGTCAGCACGGCGTCAACATCATGGCGTTCTGCAAGGAGTACAACGCTCGGACGCAGGAGAAGGCTGGATATGTGATCCCGGTTGAAATTTCGGTCTTTGAAGACCGCAGCTTCACCTTCATCACCAAGACCCCTCCCGCTTCCGTGCTGATCTCGAAAGCAGCCGGTATCGAGAAGGGTGCCGCCACCTCTGCCAAGGGTTCGGTGGGTGCCATCAGCCGCGCCCAGCTCGAGGAGATCGCCAAGACCAAGCTGCCCGACCTCAACTGCACCAGCGCTGAATCGGCCATGCGCATCATCGAAGGCACCGCCCGCAACATGGGCGTCGCCGTTAACGATTAATTCCATCCCTTATCCGGGGGAGATCCAGGCAGCCTTGATCAGTTCATCTGCTCAACAGCCACGCCCTGAATCGCCCGTACCCCATTCCCACCATGCCGAAAATCTCCAAGCGCTTTTTAGCGATCAGCGCCAAGGTCGAAGACCGCAGCTACAGCCCCCTCGAGGCCATTGAGCTGGTTCAGACCAACGCCAACGCCAAGTTTGACGAAACCCTGGAGGCCCACGTGCGTCTCGGGATCGATCCCAAGTACACCGACCAGCAGCTGCGCACCACCGTGGCCCTGCCCCACGGCACCGGCCAGGCGATCCGCATTGCCGTGATCGCCCGCGGTGAAGCCGTGGCCGCCGCCAAGGCTGCCGGCGCCGACCTCGCTGGTGACGACGATCTGGTGGATCAGATCGCCAAAGGCGAGATGAACTTCGACCTGCTGATCGCCACCCCGGACATGATGCCCAAGGTGGCCAAGCTGGGCCGGGTGCTCGGTCCCCGCGGCCTGATGCCCAACCCCAAGGCAGGCACCGTCACCACCGATCTGGCTGGCGCCATCAACGAGTTCAAGGCCGGCAAACTTGAGTTCCGCGCCGACCGCAGTGGCATCGTGCACGTGCGCTTTGGCAAGGCCAGCTTCACTCCAGTCAACTTGCTCGAGAACCTCAAGGCCCTGCAGGAGACCATCGATCGCAATAGGCCCAGCGGTGCCAAAGGCCGCTATTGGAGGAGCCTCTATGTGACCTCCACCATGGGCCCCTCGGTGGAAGTTGACTTCTCGGCCCTGCAGGACCTCAAGCAGGAAGGCTGAGTCGCCGCTCCAGCTGCTTGAACAGCAGCGAGGCCGTGGTGGTCATCACTAGGTAAACCAAGGCCACCGCTAGGTAAACCTCAAACGCCCGGTAGCTGGTGGCCACCACCAGCTGCCCTTGGCGGAAAAGTTCGTCGAAGCCGATCACCGCCGCCAGGCTGGTGTCCTTAATCAGCGTGATGAACTCATTGGCTAAGGAGGGCAGCACCCGCTGCAGGGCCTGGGGCAAGATCACTAGCTGCAGCGCCTTTAGGGGCTTGAGCCCCAGGGCCCTTGAGGCCTCCCATTGGCCCCGGTCAATGGAAATAATTCCTGCTCGTAGGGTTTCCGCCAGGTAGGCAGCGCCGTTTAGCCCTAGGGCGAGCACTGCGGCAGAGAAGCGATCTAGTTGCAGCTCTAGTCCCAGTTGGCGGGCTAGGGCAGGCACGCCGAAGTAGATCACGAACAGCTGCACCAAAATTGGCGTGCCGCGAAAGAAGTCGACGTAGATGCGGCAGCAGCGCTGCAAAACTGTGTTGGCCCCCAGTAGCCCCGCAGCTACCAGGCCAGCTCCGATCAGGCCTAGGCCGAAGGAGCAGAGGGTTAGCGCCAGGGTCACGCCCGCACCGCGGATCAAATTGCGCAGCAACTGCACCCCGTCAAGTCCGGCGCTATCGCTGCGGCTATCGAGAGCAGGGGCTCGCTGGGGTAGAGCTGGCGGGCTCTGCCCAAACCAACGCTCATAGATCCGGGCGTAGCTGCCATCGGCCAGTACCTGGCCCAGCCCCTTGTTTACTGCTTCGCGCAGGCCAGAGCCCTTGGGGAAGGCGATGCCGTAGAAGTCGCTAGTGAGGGGCTTGCCGGCGATCTCGATGCCATCGAGGCCAGCGGTTTCGATCGCGTAAAGGGTGGCAGGCAGGTCATTTACGTAGGCCTCCACGTGGCCGTTCAGAAGCTCCTGCAGGGCAAGAGGACCTGAATCAAAGGTGCTGAGCTTGGCTCCCGGCACGGCTGCCATGGCCTTTGCACCGGTGGAACCGATCTGAACGGCGATCGTGCGCCCTTCTAGATCTTTGAGGTTGGCGATGCCCCGGGTGCCTCGCCGCACAACTATGCCCAAGCCAGCGGCAAAATAGGGGCGCGAAAAGTCGACGGTTTCGGCCCGCTCTGCGGTGATCGTCATGGCGCTGATGGCCAGGTCGAGGTTGCCCGCCTGCAGGGCAGGTATCAGGCCATCGAAGGGCAGAGCTGTGAGCTTGAGCCGCTGGCCAGTGCGCTTGGCGATCGCTTCGATCAGTTCGATATCGAAGCCCCGCAGCTCGCCGCTGGCCCCATCAGTCATGCCGAAGGGGGCATAGGTGGGATCGGTACCTACGGTCCAGGTGGGGGCCGCTCCAGCTGGAATCGCCAGGCCGACCACCAAGGCCATCACCAAGCTGAGCAGCAGCTTGGCGCCGCGGCGGCGAGAGGCAGGCATGGCTGAGCTCGGGTGTGGGCGGTGTGTAGTGTGGGCCACTGGCTTTGTCCAGAAGGGCACGCGCCCTACCCCAGACAGCAGGTGGATTTCGGTCCGTAAGTCCTGCCGAGGTGATCGCGACAGGTTTGGCACCAAGAAGGATTCGTCCGGAAGGGTTGTGGAGCGTGCAGCGGCCTCGAGTTGACCTTTCCCTTGGGAAAAGTCAGCGTCCCGGGCTGCGTTCCCGGCTTGTTCCCCTGATCCGTTCCTTTCCTATGGGCCGCACGCTGGAGAGCAAGCAACAGATCGTCGATGAGCTCAAGGGGCTCCTCGGCGAGGCCGAAATGGCGCTTGTCCTTGATTTCAAGGGCTTGTCCATCAAGGAGATGTCTGATCTGCGGATTCGTCTGCAGGCCAGCAAGGGGGTGTGCAAGGTGACCAAAAACACCTTGATGCGCCGCGCCATTGATGGAAATACCGCCTGGGCGAATCTCGATTCTCTGCTCACCGGCTCCAACGCTTTCGTCCTTGTTAAGGGCGATGTGGGTGGTGCGGTGAAGGCCGTGCAGTCCTTTCAGAAGGACACGAAGAAGTCTGAGGTGAAGGGTGGCCTTTTCGAAGGCAAACTCCTCTCCGAAAAAGACATCAAGGCCATCGGAGATCTGCCCTCCAAGGAGGTGCTCATGGCCCAGATCGCTGGTGCGATCAACGCCGTGGCTACCAAGTTGGCCGTGGGTATCAACGAGGTTCCGTCCGGTCTTGCCCGGGCGCTCAAACAGCACGCCGAAGGCGAAAGCTGAGCTCCCCCGATCCGACTGTTCACAAACAGATCTGTTGCTGATTCTCAACCATGTCCGCTACAACCGACCAAATTCTCGAGTCACTGAAGACTCTTTCCCTGCTTGAAGCTTCCGAGCTCGTCAAGCAGATTGAAGAGGCTTTTGGTGTATCCGCCGCCGCTTCCGCGGGCGTCATGATGGCCGCAGCTCCCGCTGCTGCCGCTGAAGCCGTCGAGGAGCAGACCGAATTCGACGTCATGCTCGACAGCTTTGACGCCGCTGCCAAGATCAAGGTCCTCAAGGCCGTCCGCGAAGTCACCGGCCTCGGCCTAGGCGAAGCCAAGGCCCTGGTGGAAAGCGCTCCCTGCGCCATCAAGGAAGGCATCGCCAAAGGCGAAGCCGAATCCATCAAAAAAGCTGTGGAAGAAGTTGGCGGCAAGGTTTCGATCAAGTGATCGCTGGGGCCCTGCGGGGCCCTATCACCTTTCTGCCAACGTCTTTCGTTGCCATCAGACCGGTCCCTCCAGGGCCGGTTTTTTGATGCAGTAACAAACAAAAAGATCTGACCAATAAAAAAGCCCCGCCGAAGGCAGGGCTCTGAGTTGGAACGATTCTGGGAGTCTGTCCTCGTTTCGACCCCGGAAGAGCGTTCCCACTCCTCACACCCCAGAAACTTAATGGCAGGCTTTGGGATCGGCTAGTTGGACTGGGACTCTCCGGCAACTGGCACCTGGGCTTCAATCGCGGAAGGGGATCACTGGCAAGCGAATAGGGCCCTGGCCTGTCCCCTGGGCCAGCAGGCTCGGGGGGGCAACCGGCGGACGCAGGCCAAGCTGGGCTCCAGGCCTGGCTGGGGGTTGGGAGGTGCCGCTGGCTGCGGCTAGTAGCTGGGGCAGGGGTGCGGCGTTGGCGAAGTACAGGTGATTCAGGGTCTGCTCGCCAAAGCTGCGGCGTTGCAGGTCCCAGCCGGCTTCGAGCTTCAGGGCTACAAACCCATCTCGATCCCGCAGGGGCACCTTGGCGCGGGCAACCACCAGGGTGGTGGGATAGCTGGGGGTGCTGGCCTGCAGTTGCAGTTCGTTGCCGCTCTGGCGCAGCTGCAGCCGGTAGCGACTGGCCAGATCCTGATCGCCGATGCGCAGGGAGTAGCCGTTGCTGTCGAGATAGCGGCTGCAGATGCCGGTGAAGTTGAAGCGGTTGAGGGCCGGGTCGATCAGGCCGTCGGGGCGCTCCTCCCAGCAGCGGGGCTGGGGTTGGATCTGCTCAAGCACCAGCAGGTTCCAGTCGTTACGCCCCAGGGGCCGCGCCAGCACGGCGAAGCGGCTGGCATCGAGCGGCCGGCTATTGAACAGGTTGGCGGCCTCTGCCCAGGGGGTGAGGGCGGCCAGGGCCGCACCTGTCAGCAGGGCGTTGCGCCAGGGACGGTAGGTTCGGCGCTCTGCCTGGCTCCTGGTCAGGCCCGGTTTGGATGGGTCCATGGCGGGGCGCAGCAAGCGGGCAGATGGGTTCTCTAGCGAATTTTCGGGGGTTGTCCAGTGGCGGCTAAGCCGGTGAAAGTGGTGGCTGCGGCATGTGATGGTGCTTGCAGTGGCAATCCGGGCCCCGGCGGCTGGGGGGCCTTGCTGCGCTTCGAGGATGGCTCGGTGCATGAGATGGGCGGCGCCGATCGGGCCACCACCAACAACCGCATGGAGCTCACCGCAGCCCTGGCTTTGCTGGAGGCCATCAAGGAGCTGCCCCGTCCGGACCAGCTCAGCATCCGCACCGATAGCCGCTACCTGATCGATGGTTTCAGCAAGTGGATCCAGGGCTGGAAGCGCAAGGGCTGGCGCACGGCCTCCGGCGGAGCGGTGCTCAATCGGGATCTATGGGAGCAGCTGGACCAGGCCCGGCTTGAGGGGGTGTCCCTGGTGCACGTCAAGGGTCACAGCGGTGATCCAGACAACGACCGCTGTGATGCGATCGCCGTGGCCTTTTCCAAGGGTCAGATGCCGGCCATGGCGGCTGGCGAGGTGATCGCCACTGCCCGGATCGAAGCCGATGTTCCTGCCGATATTCCCAGCGCTAAAACCGCCGCCCCTGGCCCAGGGATTGCCGACCCGGCGCCTGCTGCCATGCAACAGCTGCTGAGCCGCTGTGAGCTGGCCGATCGCTTCGCTGGCCAGGGCTACGGCCTCAGCTTGGTGGAGCTGGCCCAGCTGGTGGAGCAGCCCTTGCAGCAACTGGAGCGCCGCAGTGGCCCCTGGCGCTGGCGCGACTGGCAGGTGTTACCCCTGGAGGGAGGGCGCTGGCGTTTGCAACGGGACGAGGGAGGATTGGGCGCGCGGGAGTAGGCGGCGGCTGATGGTGGATTCAGGCTCATCGAGCAGGGCTGGCACAGGGACGGTTCGCACCAGTACAGACGCCTTATATGGGCGACTGGTGGGTCCGCTGCTGGGCCGTGATGACGGCGCTGACGCCGAGCAGCTCAGCCAGCTCACCCTAACGGCCCTGGCCCAGGCGTCTTTGCGGCGCCAGTGGCCCTTGGTGAGTGGTGCCCTGGCAGGCCTGGGCGCTGAGCTGCAGCGCCCCGATCCACGGCTGGAGCAAACCCTGTTTGGCTGCCGCTTCTCTAACCCGGTGGGCCTGGCGGCTGGATTTGACAAAAACGGTGTAGCAGCAGGGATCTGGCATTTGTTTGGTTTTGGCTTTGCCGAGCTGGGCACGGTCACCTGGCATGGCCAGCCGGGTAATCCCAAGCCGCGGCTGTTTCGTTTGGCTGCCGAGCGGGCGGCGCTCAACCGCATGGGCTTCAACAACGGCGGCGCCCAGGTGTTGCGCCGCACCCTGGAGCGTCAGCAGCTGCCGGCACCGGGCCAGCGCCCGGCGGTGCTGGGCATCAACCTGGGCAAATCCAAGATCACCTCCCTGGAGCTGGCCCCCGACGACTACGCCTCCTCCCTGGAGCTCCTCGCCCCCCTGGCCGACTATGCGGTGATCAATGTGAGCTCGCCCAACACGCCGGGTCTGCGGGAGTTGCAGGAGGAAACCCTGTTGCGGCGCCTGGTTGAGCGCCTGCGGCGCTTGCCGGCCTGCCCGCCCCTGCTGGTGAAGATCGCGCCGGATCTGGAGGACGACGCCATTGATGCCATTGCCCGCATGGCCTATGAGGAGGGGCTGGCCGGCGTAATCGCCGTGAACACCAGCCTGCATCGCCTTGGCCTGGAGCAGCGGCGCCTGGTGCAGACTGGCCGCACATTGGCCGAGGAGGCCGGCGGTCTCAGCGGAGTGCCCCTACGGGGCAGGGCCCTTGAAGTGCTGCGTCGGCTGCGGGCCACGGCGGGTCCAGCCTTGCCCCTGATTGGCGTCGGCGGGATCGATTCGGCCGAGAGCGCCTGGGAGCGGATCACTGCGGGGGCCTCGCTGGTGCAGCTCTATACCGGCTGGATCTACGGCGGGCCGGCGCTGGTGCCGCAGATTTTGGAAGGTCTGGCGTCCCAGCTGGATCGCCATGGCCTGAGCCATATCAGCGCAGCCGTGGGCACAAGTCTGGCCTGGCGCTGAATGTTCGGTAAGTTGTTATAGCGAATGGGTTTGCACCTTGGTACTGGCGGGACTCCAAAATATTTGGCAGCCCCTCCGTGCCCAGCTATTTCCGAAACTGGTGATGGTGGATTTGTCCGAGCACTTGGTGCTTGGCCAGTCCGTTAAACGGGGCCAGCCAGTTGAGCCAGTCTGGTCAGCGCCGATACCGGCGCGCACCTGCCGTAATGGGGTGCCCCAGCTCGCGGATGCGGTGGGCGACTTCATCGGTGATCTGCTGCTCGAGCACGGTGGGATTGATTCCCAGCTGGTGGTGTCCCTGCCCCGCCAGGCGGCCCATTGGCGGGTGGTCGAATGGGCTAGCGCGCAGCATCCCGTGGATTCGATCGATGAGCTACGCGATCTGAACCCTGATCTGCGGCTGCCGTTTGCGTTGGATGACGCTTACGTCGATGTGCAGCCCCTACCTGGAAATACTGCCAGCTCCCTGGTGGTGGCCGCAGCTCGCTCGGTGGTGGAGGCCTGGGTGGAGGTGTTTGCAATAGCTGGCGGCACCCTGCAACATCTGCTGCCGGCTCAGGTGTGCTTGATGGGAGCGCTCAGCGATGAACTAACAGCTACACCTGCCTCCACCCTGGTAGCCCTGTTGCAGCCGCTTGATGAGCAGATCGTCCTAACCCTCTGGCGCCAGGGCGTGCCTGAATTTGAGCGGCTGCTGCCTGGGGCTATGCCGGAGTTGTTACCGGCCCTGCAGCAGAGCCTGGATTTTTATCGCAGCAACCATGCACCCAAAGCACCCGTGAGGCTGCTGCTCGCCGAATCAATGCCGGATCTGGAAGGCTTGGAACAGGCCCTAGAACTGGAGTCCGAGCTGCTTGAGCGTGACGGCTTTGGATCCCTTGTGCTGCAAGGACTTGCCGGCTTGGAGTTGGCCCAATGAGCTCCCCATCGATGGCCTCCCAGTTTGATCTGCTGCGTGAAAAACGCCAGGAGCTGAATCTGCCCGAGCCAGCTGAGGCCTCCATCCAGGGGCGCCGCTGGCTTGTCCAAGGTGTGGTGATTGGTGCGGCCCTGGTTGGCGTTTCCCTTGGCGTGGCGGTATTGGTGTTTTTGAGAGCCTTGATGGTGAGCTCGGCGATCGAGGGCCTAGGCACCGTGGAAGCAGAGGTGCAGTTGTTTGAAACCCAGCTGAGCGCCAGCAGAACCAAGCTCAATGGGGTGGCAAAGGCCAATCAGGATTTGGTTAAGGGCTTGCTGTCAGTGCGATCCGGTTCAGCGGTGCTGCGCGATCTGCAAATGAGGGTGCCTGCGGGAATCCAGCTCACCAGTGCTGCTGAAGAAGGCACTGGCTATCGCCTCAAGGGGCTGTCACGTGATCCCCAGGCTTTTGCACGTATCAATGCCCTGCAGCTGCAGCTGAAGCGTTCGCCTTTGCTTGATCCCAATGCGATCACTTTGGTGAAGGCCTCCCGCGAAGCGGGTGCAGCCAGCACACCTCAGGCTCAAGCAGTAGTAGCACCGGTCAATTTTGAGATCCAGGTAAACTTCCGCCCACCGATTAGTCCGTTAGCGGAAAAACAAATCCTCACCCAGCTGGGCTCCGAGGGTTTGGTGCGACGCCTCGATCTGCTCCAAAAGGAGGGTCTGCTCTGATGACTAATCTTCAAGATGTTGCTAGCCCTAATGCCACCAAGTTACAGCAGCGCTTGCTGTTGGGTGTGCCGATTGGTATTGGTGCGGTTGTTACTGCTTTGATTGTTGGCTTTTGGGTAGCACCTCAATGGATGCGCCTCCAATCCGATAGTGAACGCTTGGCCCAGCTTGAGGAACTCAAGAGCCGCATCCCCCTGCTGAGATCCCAGATTGCCAAAACCGCCGAGGCCCAAAGCGCGGCGGAGCGTAAGCAGCTCCAGGTGCTGCAATTAATTCAGGGTAGTGGTGAATTTTCTACCTTCCTTGCCCAGTTTGATGCGGAAGCTGCGCGCCACGGAGTGCAGCTCGATCTCTATGAGCCAGTGGCGGCGCCAGCACCTGTGCCCGCTTCAGAAGCGAAGAAGGGTGAACAGGCTCCGCCACCGCCAGCTTCTCCTATGGAAGCGGCTGGGCTGAAGGAGCAGAAGGTGTTGCTCACTGCTCGCGGTAGTTATCCAAGCCTGCTGGCCTTTATGAGAGCCACTGAAAAGCTGAGTGTGCTTGTGAGCCAGAGCAATTTGTCTTTGGCTGTGGTAGATCCAGCTAAAGCTGGGGCTCAGCTTGCCCCTCCGGCCGGGACTGCTGTTCCAGGTGTTGGCCGAGTAGCGGTGAAAACTGAGCTGAAGTTGATGCTGACTTATTATAAATCTGCAGGTGCTCTCGCGCCTGCATCAGTGGCGGGCAAGAACTAGCCAAGCCTTCAATTAATTGGCTACAGCGACTGGCCATCATGAAATATTTTAGGTAAGATCCGATTACCAATAGAGTTTGACGTTGGGCAGGAATTTCTGGCACCGCATAGCGACGGCCGCGGTGGCTTCAGCACTTCCCGGATACGCCCTTCTGGACGTAGCCGCTCAGTCGGCTCCTCGTCAATCGCTCTCTGGTCAGGCAGTTTCTTCCGTTGCTAAAACCGGCGCTGCTCCTGCCGCCGCCGGGCCGATGCAGCTCCAGGTGCGTCGCTTGGGTAATTCGGTTGAGCTGGTGGTTGAGGGTGCTGGTCCAGGCCCCCAGTTGCAGCAATCGTCTCGGGGCAGTGGCTGGCAGGGTCAGCTGCTCACCGCTACTCCTTCGGGCCTGCGTTTTGGCCCGCAGCGCATTTCCTTGCCTGAATTGGGAATTCAGTCGGTGAGCTTGGATGGCTCTGGCAGTAGCTACATCTTGTCGGTGACCCCGATGCCCGGGGTCCCATTGGCTCGCCCGGTAGTGAGCGCAGACGGACTAAACCTGATCCTTGCTTTTCCGACGGCACCCCAAGCTTCCCTGCAGACCAACCGCCTTGATCTGAGTCGGCCCGGTGCGGTCCCGTTGCCTACCTATGCGCCACCGCTACAGGCCAGAGCAGTAGCGCCACCGTTGGGTGATATGGCTGTGGGCACGATGACTGTGCAAAATCGTGGTTACCTCAACTTAAGTGGACCACCCGTAACACTCACCACCAGTGGAGCTAATCCGCGTGATTTGCTTATGGTAATGGCTCGGATTGGCGGATACGGTTTTGCATATTCGGATCTTCAGCCTCCTCGTCTTAAGCAGGGCACTGAGCTTCAGTCAGAAAGCAAAGAAGGTGGTCAAGACCCTTCGCGAAACAAAGTCTCACTTCCTGCCGTATCAGTTGCTTTTCAAAATGAATCTTTTTCTAGAGCATTTAATTTTGTGTTGGCATCTTCTGGCTTGCAAGCCCGTCTTGATGGTCGGACAATCTTGGTTGGAGCGGCAGTATTGCAGCAGATACTGGGTCCTCAAGTATCCAAAGTCTACCGCTTGAATCAGGCGTCAGCTGATAGTGCAGCTGATTATTTGGCTAATCTTGGCGCTCTTGTTACGAAGACGTTTCAAGAGACAATCACCGCTACAGAGGGAGTTCCGCTTTCGGGTGCAGGCACCGTAAATCCTCAAACAACCAGGACTTCGACCGAAACAAAAGTTTTGCAATATGGAGGAGAAAGGGGTCCTCTTCTTGGGCTTCAAGCTACTACAGATTCAAGGCTTGGAACAATTACTGTTGTTGGCGAATCTTCATTGGTGGCTATCGCTCAACAATATTTGAGTCGTCTTGATCTTAGGCAGCGCCAAGTAGCGCTTTCGGTTAAGATTTTAGATGTGTCGCTAGGCAATGACACGACTATCGATAATAGCTTTGCCTTTAGATTTGGAAGCAACTATATTGTGAATGACTCTGGCCGTTTGGTTGCGGCATTTAATCAAAGCTTGCCTCCGGGCTCAGTGCCTCCTTCGTTGGCTGCAATTGGCAGCTCTGATCAGCAATTTTTTGATTTTCTAGAGGCCCAAATTGTTTCTAGAAATACAAAAATTTTGGCTTCACCTACTCTTATGTTACAAGAAGGAGGTAATCAAACTGATGTTAAAGAGATTGATGATCCGTTGAAAAATCGCGTCTCTCAGGATGGCAGAGTAGGTAGGTCTAGATCAAATGAAGCATTTGTACAGGTCGGCTCTTCATTGGTAACATCTTATTCTGTTAAGCAGGATGCAAATGGCAACAATTTCTGTGAACCTCAATTTGCAAATTCTGGCCTGACTCTCGGCGCCAGAGTTGACAAAATTGACGACAATGGATTCGTGACATTTTCCCTTTCTCCCGAGATCTCTGCGCCAACTGGAACCCAGCCAGCCGGAAACTGTGGACTCATCAATATCATTAATTCGCGTCTTCTCGACACAGGTCAAGTGCGTGTACGAGATGGTCAAACCCTCATTCTTACGGGTGTGCTGTCTGAGTTAAATACCCAAGTTGCAACTAAATGGCCTCTGCTTGGAGATTTGCCTTTGATCGGTCAGTTTTTCAGGAGTTCTGCTGGGCAGAGAACCAAGAATGAATTGGTTATTATGGTTAGCCCTCGTATAATTAACGATGAGGTTGGTGGATCCTATGGTTATGGCTATAAGCCGGGCTCGGTAGATGCTCGAGAATTCATGGGCTCTTCACAGCCTTGAATATGAAGTTGGAAATATTTGCATTATAAATTTTATTTCCTAAAAATATGAGCAATCCTTCCCCAAAGTCGCCAGATCTTTTTGAGGGCATTCAAGATGAATTGCATGCTGCTCAATCAGAGCTGGAGGAATATAGAAGCCTTTTGGAGCAGCTGCCTGGAATCTATGAGGATAAGTTTCGTCATAAGGTGCATGCCGTCGCTAAGGATATTCGCTACCTGCTAGATGAGCGCAAGGCCTTGCAGGAGCAACTCTCTCGAAGCCTGCTGCAGCCCGGGGCTCCTGAGGCATTGCCGCTGGCAGCAGAGGTTTCCCTCACGCAGGTCCGCAGAAGTTGGTCGTACTTGCGCTTGCCTCGCTTTCAGTCGTCCTACGCCGCAAACCCATCATTTGGCCTGTCCAATAGGCTCCAGCTGGGTGTGATATTTGGTGCCGGTGTTGCGCTGGTTTTGATGGTGCTGGGCTTGCCTTATCTGCTGAATCGGCGATCGTTGCCTTTAGGTGTATCCCTACGGTGCCCCTTGGCCGCGAGCGATCGCCGCTACCCATGGCTGTCAGCCTTCGCCTAGAGGCCCGTGGGGGCCAGAGCTGGGTGCAGGTTGAGCGACTTAGGGGCGGGATTGTGTATGACACCACCTTGGAACCAGGCCAGGGTAAGAATCTGCTCCTGGGTTCGGGGTTGAAAATTCGATCTGGCCGGCCAGATCTTTTGTATGTACGTGTGGGAATGCTCCCGGCTGAGCGCCTGGGCGCTTTGAAAGATCTCGACTGGTTTGAGTTTCGCCCTTAGGTCTCCAATGTGGCTTTACAGCCCCAGCGGAATTAATCCTTTCATGGCCAGTGGAGCCAGGAACTGGAAGGCAGACAGGATCCCTCCGAGGGCTTTGCTGCCTGCTCCGTTGCCACCTTCGCTATTCGATACTTCAGGCTTGGTAAGTTTCTCGGCGGCCTGTTTTAGTTGCTCGGCCTGGGCGACTTCACCCCCCTGGCTGTATAGGCTGGCAGCGTAGTTGAAGTCACTTGCTGCGAGTGCCGTTTTCCCCTGTTCAATGCGACAAATACCTCTGGCTACCCAGCTGATTGCTGCGCTGGGCTCTTTTCGGATCGCTTCTCCGAAGAACTGTTCAGCCTCCGGATAGCGGCCCTGCTGAGCCGCCTCAGCTCCAGCGTTATGTAATTCGGCATAGCCCAGTTGTACTGATTCGATGCCTGTGGCTCGCTGCCAGTGACTGCGCGAAAGGGCGCCTGGATCTAGCAGTGCACCGCTTAGGTCTGCCTGGCGAAGGTCGGTGCCTTCCAGTCGGGCACCGCGGAGATCGGCCCCTCGTAGGGAGGCCCCGGTGAGACTTGTAAAGCTGAGGTTGGCTCCGCTCAGCTGGGCTCCATCAAGCCGCGCTTGACCCAGATTCGCCCGTTGCAGCTGTGCCTGGCGCAAGTCGGCATCGCGCAGATCTGCATGGACAAGATCCGCATCCTGAAGTTTGCAACTCCTGCAGTTTTTACTTTCAAGCAGTCGAATCAGGTCGGCTGAGCCCGCCGTAGCAGTAGGGGGTGCAATCCAGACGTGGCTCGTAGCTAGAAGGCTGCAGGCCCCAAGCAAAAATATTTTATTCAGATGAACTGCGCTGTACTGCAAGGCAAATTCCACCATTGCCATGTTTATAGCGTGCTTTTGGTGGCTTTATTAATGGTTCGCAGTGCTGTTCGCCAGTCGGCCCACTGCTGCAACCTCTCTTGCTTGCCTAATGCGGCGTAGCGCAGCAGGTTGTGGCAGCTTGCCAACTCCTGGAGGCTTGAAGCGCTGGCTGGCAGCAGTCGACTTGCCCGATTGCATAGCTGCTCGAAGCTCTCACCTGGCTCCACCTCAACGCCACTCCTCTTCAGGTGTTTCACCACAGCTTGAAGCTCACGGCTTATTTGATCTCGGCTAGCTGGTTGCTGCAGCCACTGCAGCCCGGCCAGAGCCAGAGCCAGCAAGCCAGCCACCGCACCAAGCACCACGGCGCCCAGCCATTGGCGTTGGTCGCCAAATAGCCGTTGCAGCAATGCTTCCTGGCCGGCCTGATCGAAGCCCAGCCACCAGCGGCTCCAGGCCAGGTCGAGGCCCCACCACTGCCACTGCAGCCACTGCAGCCAGGATCTAATGGGGTTGGTGCTGCCGCCTGCTTCCCCGCCTTCAGCGCGGCTGGCTGGGGCAGTTGTCCAAGCGCTTGGGTCAATGCGTTGCCAACCCTGGCCAGGCAGCCACACCTCGCTCCAGGCGTGGGCGTTGCTATGGCGCAGATCCAGGTAGGGCGCTCCGCCCAGCGGCCGCACCCAGGTGCCGCCTAGGTAGCCGCTCACCACCCGGGCCGGTACCCCCGCGGCGCGCATGAAGGCCGTGAAGGCGCTGGCGTAGTGGCCGCAGAAGCCTTCCCGCCTTTTAAACAGGAATACATCCAGGCCCCGCTGGGTACCAGGAGTACTGCTGTAGCGGAAATCCTGCTGCGTAAACCATTGCTTGGCAGCGGCCAGCCGTTGCTCGGGCGTTGCCAGATCACGCCAGCTGGCCCCAAGCGCCTCCAGCTGGGGATTACTGCCGGCGGGTAGTTCCAGATCGGCCGGGCTCGGCTGCCGTTGCTGCCACGGCTGGGGGCTGCCCGTGGCCCTCACCAAATAGGCCCGGCGCTCCTGGTTGGCTTGGAGGGGCTGCAGTTCACCGTTGCGATTCACCCGCAACTGGTTGGGGTTGGCCCGGCCGCTGCCATCCCAGGGCAAGGCGTTCACCGGGCTGGGTTCCACCAGCCACACCTGGCTGCTGGCCTTGCTCTCTGGGTTGCTAGCCGCTCCGGCTGGGGTGGCTAGGCGGTTGCTTGGCAGCTCGCGCTGCTTCCAGCGCTGCCCGTCGAACTGCTCGTGCACGATCACCCGCCAGTAGCGCTCGGCCGGCTCGGGCAGCTGGCCGCTGCTGAAGCTCACCCGCGCTGCCGGGCCCGTGTTGTCGGCGAGGTTTGAGATGCTGCCTGGATCGAGTTCGCTGTTCAAGCCGGTTACGGCGCTGGCGTCAGCACCCCGCAGGTTTGGTGTTTGCCAAATCGGCTCGATTCGCGGCACCAGTAGAAAAAGCACCAGGGCTACCGGCAGGGCCGCCAGCAGCACCGCCAGGCTGCGTCGCAATACAGCGCACCAGCTCAGCCCGCTCCCCACCTCCAGGGCTAGCAGCCCAGCCAGGCCAAGCGCTGTGGCCAGCAGCTGCAGCAGGCTGGGCAGCAACTCCCCTTGCTGGGCACCCTGCACACCGCCGCCAATCAAGGTGAGCAGGCTCACCAGTCGCCGCTCCGGCAGGCTGCGGGCCTCGGCCAGCTTCAGGCCAGCCAGCACTAGCAGCCCCGCCGAAAGCCAGCTCAGCGGTGCGCTGAAATCCAGCCCCGCCAAACCCGCCGCCAGGGCCCCTAGCCCCAGGATCTGCAGCCAGCGGGCGCTACCACTCATGGCGCTGCGCCAGGTGCCAGGGCCAGGGCCAGTAGGCAGCGGTCACGGTGTTCGGGGCCAGTGTTGGGGGCCACTTGGATGCCGCCCAGTGCCAGGCCGTAGGCCTCGCCCGCCTGGCTACGGCGCCAGATTTCGGCGCTGAGGTGCTCCAGGGTTCGCTCCGGCTGCAGGCCCGGCGCTGGCGTCAGCAGCCCCACCGCAGGGGTGGCATCGGCGAAGGTTTTGGTTTGGCGGCCCCGGCCCTGGGCAAGGGATTTCCAGGCCAGTCGGGCTAGGCCGTCCTGGGGGCGGTGGGGGCGCAGGTCGTCCCAGTCGTCGCTGCCTGCGGCGAACTTGCTAGCGGCGGTGGCGGCGGTGTCGCTGCTGGCGGGCCAGGGGGTTTCGGCCACCGGCCCCGGCCGCCGGGCTGGATAGATGGGCTGGGGCCGTGGCGGTTCCCACAGCGTCCAGCACGCAAAAAGTCCGAGGGGAGCGGTGGTTTGCAGCCGCAGTCGCCCCGGGGTTTGCAACCCCCGCCGCCCCGCGCGCCAAGGCACCGAGAGCACCGATTCACCAGCCGCCAGGGGCTGGGGTGTTGCCGCGCTGCCGGCCAGCCCCAGCTGGATCCCATCGCGCTGGCAGCGGCTGCGGCAGAGCAGCGGATAGGCCACCATTTCGCCCGCGAAGCCGCCGCTGGGGGCCAGAGTTTCAAGTTCGAGGCCTTGCAGGTTGAACTGGGTGAGGTGCAGGGCCAGCAGCCACAGCCCCAGCATCAAGAAGCTCAGCAGCAGCGGTCCATTGCGCTGGCTTTGGATCGCCACGAGCAGCAGCAGGCCCCCGCCCGCCAGCCAGAGCAAGCCGAAGCGGGTCGGCAGGATGTAGAGGCTGCGCAGCCCCAGCCTTAGCTCCTCGCCTCGGTGCGGTTTGATCAGTTGCCGGGCCCTAGCGAAGTCCATCCACCCCCGCCAGCAGCGTTGCGGCATCGCCAGCCAGCCTGTGCTCAGCCACAGCTGGCAGCACCGCCTGCACGTCGGCGGGGGTGACGTGGTCCCGCCCCTCCAGCAGCGACCAGGCCCGGGCGGCGGCCACCAGCCCCTGGCAGGCCCGCGGTGACAGCCCGGTGCCGGCTTGGTCTGCTCGCCGGCTGAAAGCGGCCAGGTCGAGTACGTAGTCGAGCAGGGCGCTGGAGCAGTGCTGGGCGGCGGCTCGCCGCTGCAGCTCCAGTAGGCCGGCGCCATCTAGCAGGGGCTCCAGGCTGGCTGGCGGCAGCGCCTGGCCGCTGAGCAGATCACGCTCGGCCCGTCGATCCGGATACCCCAGGCTCAGCCGCATCAAGAAGCGATCCAGCTGGGATTCCGGTAGGGGGGCGGTGCCCACCTGGTCGAGACCGTTCTGGGTGGCGATCACCAGGAAGGGCTCGGGCAGCGGGTGGCTCACCCCATCGACGCTCGCCCGGCCGGCCGCCATCGCCTCCAGCAGGGCGCTCTGGGTGCGGGGGCTGGCCCGGTTGATCTCATCGGCCAGCAGCACCTGGCTGAATAGGGGGCCGGGCTGGAAGTGGAAACGGGCGCTGCCGGCATCGAAGACGTTGATGCCCGTGAGATCGGCTGGCAGGAGGTCGCTGGTGAAGCTCACCCGCTTGAACTCGAGGCCGAAGGCGCGGGCGAGGGCTTCGGCCAGGGTGGTTTTGCCCATGCCGGGCAGGTCTTCGATCAGCAGATGGCCGCGGGCTAGCAGGCAGGCCAGGGCCAGCCTCACCGCCTGCTCCTTGCCCAGCAGCACCTGGCCAATGGCGCTGATCAGCGGTTGCAGCCTGGGGCTGGACACGGAGCCGGTGCGAAGAACACGATTGTGACGGCGCTGCCACTTAAATTGCCTTGATGCCGATGGGGTCGCTTCAGCGCCATGGCGGCAACCAGGCCGCCACCGCCGCGCGGCTCGGTTGCCGGCCCTCCCAGTTGCTTGATGCCAGCGCCTCTCTGGTCCCTTTTGGGCCGCCTTGGTTTGTGCGCCGCTCCTTGATGTGGGCCGGGTTGACCGCGCCGCTACGGGCCTATCCCGACCGCGCCTATGCAGGTTTGCGCCGTGGGCTGGCCCGGCTGCATGGCCTGGAGCCCGATTGGCTGTTGCCGGGGAACGGCGCGGCTGAGCTGTTCACCTGGGCGGCCCGGGATGCGGCGGCGGCAGGGCTGAGTGTGTTGGCCCAGCCAGGCTTTGCCGATTATCCGCGGGCCCTGGCCTGCTGGGATGGGGCTTGGCGGCCCCAGCCGCTGCCGATGCAGGTGGATGGGTCTGCGGCAGTTGGTGCCGCTCAGGCCTATCCGGCACCTCCGGCGGGCGAGGTGCTTTGGCTCACCAATCCCCACAACCCCACTGGAGCGCTCTGGACTCGCGTATCCCTGGAGCCCCTGCTGCAGCGCTTTGCCCTGGTGATCGCCGATGAGGCTTTCCTGTCTCTGGTGCCGGGTGGCGAGGCCCAGAGCCTGATCCCGCTGCTGCCTATGCACCCAAACCTGGTGGTGATCCGCAGCCTCACCAAGCTTTATGGCATAGCGGGCCTGCGCCTTGGCTATGCCCTTGGCCACCCCGAGCGCCTGGCTCAGTGGGCTTCCTGGCGAGATCCCTGGCCGGTGAATGGCCTGGCTGCCGCCGTGGGGGAGCGGCTGCTGGCTGATCCAGCGGCCTACCGGCGCTGGTGCGGCAGGGTGCAGCGCTGGACCGGCCGCGAGGGTGCCTGGCTGCAGCGTCAGCTGGCCCAGCTGCCTGGCATCACAACCCTGCCTTCAGTCGCCAACTTCCTGCTGATCCGCGCTGAGCATTCGCTAGTGCCGTTGCGCCAAGCCCTGGAGCGGCGCCATCACATCCTGTTGCGCGATTGCCGCTCTTTCGAGGGGCTGGGGGAAAACTGGCTGCGGATTGGCTATCAGAGCCACCGCAACAATCGCCGCATCCTGCGGGCCTTGCGGCAGGAATTAGGGCGCTAGCGTTGCTTGCATTGCATGCATTTTTGATGGCGACGCTGACGGTGCGCAACCTTGATGAGGCCACCAAGGCGCAGTTGCGTCTCCAGGCAGCGCGCCACGGTCGCTCGATGGAGGAAGAAGTGCGCACGATTCTGCGAGAGGCCCTGTCTTGGGGAGCCCTCAAGCCTGATGGCCCTGGCCTGGGCCAGCGGATCCATGCCCATTTCGCCTCGCTGGGTGGCGTTGAGCTTGAGCTCCCCGCTCGTCGCTCCCAGCCCAGGCCGGCGGAGTTTGGGGAGGGGCTGGAGTGATCGTGCTCGACACCAACGTGATCTCCGAGTTGATGCGTCCCCAGCCCAATCCCCAGGTGCTGGCTTGGGTGGATGGATTGGATCCGGCACGAGTGGCGATCACGGCCATGAATGAAGCGGAGATCCTGCATGGCATCGCCCGGCTTCCGGATGGGCGGCGCAAGCAGAGCCTTCAGCAGTGCTGGGATGAACTGGTGGCCGAAATCTTTGCAGGCAGGGTTTGGCCCTTCAGCAGTGAAGCGGCCCATTGGTACGCCCATCTGTTGAGCGCTCGTGAACGGTTGGCGCGGCCCATGGCCACGGCGGATGCGGTGATTGCCGCCACTGTCCTGGCCCATGGCGCTCAGCTCGCTACTCGGGATTTGGCTGACTTTGCCGACTTGGGTTTGGATTTGATCAACCCTTGGGCGTGCTGAGCATCGCCGCCACTCGCTGATCGGCATCGCGCACCGCCAGCTCGCCCATGGCTGTAGACATTTGCTTTAAGGGATCACAAGCAGCTGGTGCACCCCGCAGGCGCGGGCCCAGCAGTCGCCAGAGGCAGCGCTCGAGGGCCGGCTCAGCGGGGCCGTGCTGCCACACGATCACGGCCGCCCCAAGTTCGGCCGCGGCGGCGGCGTTGACGTCTTGGTGGTGGTCGGCGGCGGCGGGGTAGGGCACCAGCACCGCCGGGGTGCCGCACACCGCCAGCTCGCTGAGGGCGCCGGCGCCGCTGCGGCTGATCGCCAGGGCGGCGTGCTGCAGAAGGCCCGGGATCTCGTCGCTGAAGGGAAGCTCCACCACCCCGGCTGGCAGGGGCTGGCCTGCCTCGGGGTCGTTGCTGCCGGTGAGGTGGACTACCCGCACGCCAGCGGCCGTGAGCTTGGCAAGCAGGGGGCGCACCATCTGGTTGAGACCCACGGCTCCCTGGCTGCCGCCCATAACCAGCAGCAGGGGGCCGGAGCCTTTGGGAGCCCATTCGGGCAGGGGGGCGGGCTCCAGAAAGGCTTGCCGCACCGGCGTTCCCGTCACCAGGGGGCGGCAGCGGGGCAGGCGGGCAGCGGCCTGGGGCAGGCCCACAGCCACCTGGCTGCAGAGCCGGCCCAGCAGGCGAGTCACCTTGCCGGGCACAGCGTTGCTCTCATGCAGCACCACCGGCACGCCGGCCCAGCGGGCCGCCAGGATTGCAGGCGCCGCGATGTAGCCGCCGCTGGTAAAAACCGCTGCGATGCGTTCGCGCCGGATCAACCGCCGCACTGACCGAACCGCTTGCAGCAGTTGCAGCAGGTTGAGCAGCTTGCGCGGGCCCCGGCCTTGCAGCCCCCCGGCCCGCACCGTGTGCAGTGGATAGCGGCTCGGCACCAGCTGGCGTTCCAGTCGGTCTGGCACCCCCAGCCACGACACGCTCCAATCCGCCGGCATGGCATCGGCCACTGCTAAAGCAGGAAATAGGTGGCCACCGGTGCCGCTGGCAGCAATTAGGAGCCTGGGCATGGGTGCTGGGGCTGAAGCATGCCTAACTTAAAAGCGGTTTCCGCCGCCCCATGCCGCGTCTCCAGCTACTTGGCCGATTTCTGCCCCGAAGCCTGGCCGGCCTCGCCGTCCTGCTGGTCAGCACGGTGCCCGCTATTGCTGCTGCCGGGCCCAGTGCGGCTCAGCTCCAGGCCCTGGAAACGGCCCTCAATGGCACCGGCGAGCTCAGGGGCGCCATGGAGGACGGTCCTGGGCTCGACGTAACCCTGGTGGAACTGCGAAGGCGCAGCGTGCTGCGGCAGTTCCCTGATGCCCGCTGGCAGCTCACCACGGGCAAGCCTTTGCGTGATGGGCGCAGCACCGTGCAGCTCCAGGTGACCGGCACCCGGCAGGAAGGCCCTACTCGCTACCGGCTCGATGCCCAGCAACAGTTGGTGCTCAGCAGCAGTGGCGGTCCTGGGGGCCGCATCAATGGCCAGATAGTGATTAGAGAGCAGACCCTGATGCGCAGCGGTGAGGCCGATCTACCCGTGAGTCTTTTGATCCCGGATGCGGTGCTCACAGGTCAGCGTTATGACGTTGACGCGTTGTTTGACGAGCCCCTGGAGGGGGCGATCGCGGCGGGTGGTTTGGTGGCCCTTACCGGTCAGCAGGTGAACGCTCTGGAGAGCCCAGAGCTCCAGCTGGGAGCATTGGGTGGCGGTGGCCTGTTCAAGTCGGTGCAGGCTCCCTTCACACCGGGATCTCAGACCTGGGCAATTTTGCTGGTCCATCCCAAGGGCATCGTCAGTGCCACCAAGCGGGTGCTGGTGGTGGCCGACAAGACCCAGCTGGATCCTTAACGCAGGTCGCCGGGCACTAGGTAGCCCTTGCCGCCGCGGTCGAGCCGCTCGAAGTGGCGCAGAAGGTAGGCGTTGGTGCGCACTTCATCAAGCTCCAGCCTGCCATCACCGTTGCGATCGAGCTGCCGGAACAATTGCGCTAGCCGCTGTTGGTACACCTCAAACTCATCGGCCGCCCGTGCCGGCAGTTCTGGGCTGACGACAGTGGCCAAAAGCAGCACTCCCGCCAGGCGGCTGGCGATCAGTCGCAGCGGGTGACGAACACCAGGAACCATGGTTGCGGTGGGCATGGCTTAGGTGGGAATGAACTCAGGCTATGCAGCCCTGTGCTGCCCGCTATTGCCAGATTCCGGCCAAGCTGTGACTAAATCTTTCCGGAATGGCACCGCGATGTCCCCTGGTCAAAGCATCTGGGTGGTTGATGACGACCCCGAATTGCGGAGCATGGTGGGCACCTACCTGATCGACCAGGGCTATGACGTGCGCTGCCTGGCAGACGGAGCCCAGCTGATGGCGCGGTTGGCAGGCCAGCGTCCCGATCTGGTGGTGCTGGATCTGATGCTGCCGGGAGACGACGGCCTCACCCTGCTGCGGCGCTTGCGCGACGGCGGTGACGATCTGCCGGTGGTGATGCTCACCGCTAAAGGCGATGCGGTGGATCGGATCATCGGCCTGGAGCAGGGCGCCGACGACTATCTGGCCAAGCCGTTCCTGCCGCGGGAGCTCACCGCCCGCATTGAGGCGGTTTTGCGTCGCCGCGTCGCCCTGCCGGCCGGTACGCCCCTGGCCGAAGGGGAGTCCTTGACGATTGGTGAGCAGGTGCTGGATCTGGCGGCCCGCACCCTGGAGCAGGGGGGAAGGATCACGGTGCTCACCTCAGGCGAATTCGCTTTACTGGCGGCCTTTGTGCAGCATCCGCACCGACCTCTTTCGCGTGAGCGGCTGGTCGAGCTGGCGCGGGGGCCGGATTCAGTAACAGACAGCCGCAGCATGGATGTGCAGGTGTCGCGGCTACGCAAATTGGTGGAGCCGGATCCCGCTCGACCCCGCTACCTGCAGACGGTGTGGGGCTATGGCTATGTATTCGTGCCCGATGGTCAACCTCGCAGCCGTTAGGACCGCCCTGCGCTACGGCCTGGTGGGACTTGGGGTTGCCCTGCTGAGTACGGCCCAGTTGCAGGCGCTGCTGGCCGAGCGTCTGCAGCGGGCCCGCATTGCCCAGTTGGGGCCCGAGGTGCTGTTTCAGGTGCGCTTAGCGGAGCTGGCCCTCGATCGCTTGCCGCCGGCGACCCTGGCCCGGCTCAGTGGCCTGTCCCTGCGAGTCGGGGCCCTTCCGCCCACCTCCACCAACTCTGCTCTGGCTGCCGAGGGACGGCTGCTGCGCCAGCAGCTCTGCCGTGAGCTGCGGCCCTGTCCCACCGTGCTGCCGGCGGCGCTGCCGCACAGGGGTGTGTGGGTGCAACTGCTGGCGCCGCTGGAGCCGGTGTGGCTGCTGGCGCCGATTCCGCCGGCCCGCCGCTGGCCGCCCGATCCCTGGCTGCTGCTGGCGGGTCTGGGGCTGGGCGGCAGCGTGGCGCTGCTGCTGTTTTTCTGGCTCGAGGTGCAACGCCCCCTGCATCAGCTGCAGCGGGCCCTGGGCGGGGTAGGCACCGCTGCCCGGCCACCCGCTCTGCCGGAGGAGCGTGGCACCACCACCGTGCGCCAGCTCACCGGCCGCTTCAATGCAATGGTGCGGCGCTTGGGGCGCGTCGAGCAGGAGCGTTCGGTGATGTTGGGTGGCATCGCCCACGACCTCAAAAGCCCGATTACACGACTGCGCTTTCGGCTCAGCTTGGCCGGCTTGCCGGGAGTGGATCTGCAACAGGCTGAGGCCGATTTGGCGGCCCTGGAGCGGATCACTCAACAGTTTTTGCTGTTCGCTGGCGGTAACGACAACGAGGTGGCCGTGGCGGTGCCGCTTGACCAGCTGCTGGCCGAGGTGGCGGCGGGCCTGGATGCCGACACCCTGGCGCTGGAGCTGCAGCCCTTGCTGCGCGTGGTGCAGCCAGTGGCGCTTTCCAGGGCCGTGGCCAATTTGATCGATAACGCCCGCAGTTACGGCGCACCACCGCTGAGGCTTGTGTTGCAGTCAGGGCCGCCTGAGGGGGAGGGCTTCCGCATCGTGCTTTGGGATGGGGGCTCAGGCATCCCTGCCGCTAAGTGGGATCAGGCCTTGATGCCCTTCCAGCGGCTCGATGCCGCCCGAGGTGGCAGCGGCCACTGCGGCCTGGGGCTGGCGATTGCCGCTCGGGTGGCGGCCGGCCACGGCGGTGGGCTGGAGCGGCTGGAGAGCGATGGCTCCGGCAATGGCCCTAGCCCCGCCTTTGGATTTCGTTTTGGAATCGCCCTTTGGGGGCGCTCCAAAAGCCAGCTGGGGAGCTGAAACTGCCGGTTAACCCCCGCGTCTGTCGGATTTGGTCACAGGTTGGTGGCAACTCGGTTGCACTTAGCCCGTTGGTTCGCCGCAAAGTTCCGGGGTGACAGCTCAAGGCTGCACCATTTCACCCACCTTCTTCCCATGAAGTCCTTTCCCCTTCCCCGTCTGGCCCTGGTGCTGGGCCTGTTGGGTAGCGGCGTCGTTAGTGACGGCTCCGCCATGGCCGATCCCCAGTTCCCCGGTCGAGCCTTCGGCCCCTGGAGCCCTAATTCGGACCTCACGCGCGGCTGGGTTCAGGCTCAGCGGGCCTTGGCGGATCAGTCCTATCGCCAGACCCAGTGGCGCCTCGACCAACTGGATCGCTGCCTCAGCAGCGCCCGTGAGCGCTGGGACAACGACCAGTGCCTGCGCCGCGATGAGCAGGCTCGGGAGCGTCAGAGGCGGCGCGATCAGCAGGAATGGCAGCTTCTGATGGGCCGCCAGGGCTTCACCGCCCAGCTGCCTGGACGGCCCGGCCTGAGCCTCTGACGGCCTTTTCGCTTTTATTTCTCCGAATCCCATTCCCCGCCACACCACCTACCTCGAGATCACCTTCCGCAAGATCAACCATGCGCCTCTCTGCTCTTCCTCTCGTTTTGGCCGGCCTGCTCGGCAGTGCAGCCCTTGCTCCTGAGGCCTCCCAGGCCTATCCCTACGGCGATCAGCGCTACGGGGATCAGCGCTACGGCGGTCAGCGCTACGCCTACGACAACTACGGTCCGCCCCGAGGCCGAACCTATGCCCCCCTGCCCGTGAGTTCCTATGACTACCCCATTGCCTCTGAGCCTGAGCTCTATAGCCCTCCTCCCGTGAATCGCTGCAATAGGGGCACCGTGCTGACCGGGGCTGCCATCGGTGGCGGATTGGGAGCGATGTTGGCCAGCAACTCCCGCAATCGCCTCTGGAGCCTGCCAATGGGGGCCGCGATGGGCGGCATCTTGGGTGGTGTGATCTCCGGTTGCTGAAGCCGGCTTCAGCCGGCGCTGCGGTTGTGCACAGTCAGATCCGGTCACAACTTTCCGCCGGTCTAGTCACATTTCAGTGAAAAGGAGCGTCCAGGATTCAGGGGAGGAGCCGCTTGGAGCGGCTCCTCCCCACCTCACCCCACCTCACCCCACCTCACCCCACCTCACCCCACCTCACCCCACCTCACCCCACCTCACCCCACCTACAGCCATGAACCTCTTGCACACCTTTTTGCCTAGAGCCGGACAGCGCCCTGCCTCCCTGCTCCTGGCAGGCGCCTTGTTAACCATGGGGGTGAGTGGGGCCGGTGCTGCGGCCTTCGCCGAAGGCACCGGTTACGGAAGGCGCCCCAACCCTGAGCGCCGCGAAGCGATGCAACGCCAGCAGGCCGAGGCGATGGCCAAATTGAGCAGCCAGGAGCGCCAGGCTTATTTCGCTGCCCGCCGACAGCTGGAGCAGCGGGTTTCCGTCGAACGCTTGGACCAACTGAGCCAGGCCGAGCGCTGCATGGTGCCGGCCCGTGGCGTCGATGCCTTGCAGACCTGCCAGCGCAACCTGCAGGACCAGGCGATGGAGCAGCGTCGCCGCTGGATGACCGAACGGGCCGAGCTTCAGCGCCGCTTTGGCTTGCCGGGCTTGGACAAGGACCAGCGCCAACAAAAAAAGGGGGCCTGAGCCCCCTTTCGCGGTCAGCCTGGATCAGGCCACATCCAGATCAGGCTTCATCTAGTGCTGCCACGCCTGGCAGCACCTTGCCTTCCAGCAGCTCCAGGCTGGCGCCACCGCCGGTGGAGATGTGGGACATCTTCTCGGCTACGCCCACCTTTTCCACGGCTGCCACGGAGTCGCCACCGCCGATGATCGTGCAGCAGCCCTTGCCGCTCAGGTCGGCCAGGGTGTGGGCGATGCCGTTGGTGCCGGCGGCAAACTTGTCGAACTCGAACACGCCCATGGGGCCGTTCCAGATCACGGTTTTGCAGTCGGCCAGGGCTTCCTGGAAGGCTTTGAGCGAGTCGGGGCCGATGTCAAGGCCCATCCAGCCATTGGGGATGGCGTCGATCGACACGGTCTGGCTGTTGGCGTCGGGGGCGAAGTTGTCGGCCAGCACCACATCGGTGGGCAGCAGTAGCTGCACGCCCTTGGCGGCCGCCTTGGCCTCGAGCTCCTTGGCCAGCTCAAGCTTGTCCTCTTCCACCAGGCTCTTGCCCACCGCTAGGCCACGGGCTTTGTAGAAGGTGAAAATCATGCCGCCGCCGATCAGCACCTTGTCGCACTTGTCAATCAGGGCCTCGAGCACGCCGATTTTGGAGCTCACCTTGGAGCCGCCCACGATCGCCGCCAGGGGGCGCTTGGGCTCGTCGATGGCGCCCTGCAGGTACTGCAGCTCCTTCTCCATCAGGTAGCCGGCCACGCTGGGGCTGAGCGCCTTGGTGACGCCCTCGGTGGAGGCGTGGGCCCGGTGGGCGGCGCCGAAGGCGTCGTTCACGTAAATATCGGCAAGGGCGGCCAGCTGGGCAGCGAAACCGGCGTCGTTCTTCTCTTCTTCAGCGAAGAAGCGCACGTTTTCGAGCAGCACCACATCGCCTTCGGCCATGGCTGCCACCTTGGCTTCGGCGTCGGGGCCGATGCAGCTGTCGGTTTTGACTACGGGTTTGCCGAGCAGCTCGCTGAGGCGGGCAGCCACGGGGGTGAGGCGCATGGCTTCGTTCACCTGGCCCTTGGGACGGCCGAAGTGGGCCGCCAGGATCACCTTGGCGCCCTTGCTGCTCAGGTCATTGATCGTGGGCAGGGCGGCCCGGATGCGGGTGTCGTCGGTGATGGCACCGGCGTCATCTAGCGGTACGTTGAAGTCAACCCGCACCAGCACGCGCTTGCCGCGGAGCTCATCGGCCGAAAGGCTGGCCAGGGATCGCTTCGCCATGGGTTATGGAATAACTGAATTGCCGGGGGAGATTAGCCCCCGCGTGCCCCAGCCAGGCCAGGCTTCGGATTCCCCCCTGCCATCCGCCCTGGCCGGGCGACGAATCGACCCCCAGACTGAAGCCACGGGCTTGCATCTGCCCAGCCGCACTACGCCCCATGTTTGACACCGTTCTCTTTCCCATCGACCGGAGCCGTCAGGCGATGGAAACGGCTGCGGTGGCCTTGAAACTGGCCCAGCAGCACTCCAGCACCCTGGTGTTGCTGTCGGTAGTGGAGCCCGAGCAGGACGACCCAGCTGCGGTTGCTGACCTGCTGCAGCAAGCCCGCGCTCGCTTTGAAGAGGCCGGCGTGAGCTGCCAGGTGATCGAGCGGGAGGGCAAGCCCGCCTTCGTGATCGGCGATGTGGCAGATGAGATCAATGCTGACGTGATCGTGATGGGCACCCGCGGCATTGCGATCGAGAGCGATCAGCAGAGCACCGCCGCCCGGGTGATCCAGCTGGCTCCCTGTCCGGTGCTGGTGGTGCCCTGATGCCCCAGACGCTTCCGCTCAGCGTCAACGCTCCTGCGATTCAGTGGTACCCAGGCCACATCGCTAAGGCGGAGAAAGCTCTCAGCGCCAATCTGGCCAAGGTGGACCTGGTGATTGAGGTACGCGATGCCCGCATACCCATGGCCACCTCCCACCCGCGGCTGCAGCGCTGGATCGGCAATAAGCAACACCTGCTGGTGCTCAACCGGGTCGACATGATCCCGCCGCCGGTGCGCCAGGCCTGGACCGCCTGGTTTCGAGCCCAGGAGCAGACCTGCTGGTGGTGTGACGCCAAGGTTGGCACCGGCGTTAAGCAGCTGCAGCAGGCGGCGATCCGAGCCGGCGTGGCCCTCAATGTTCGCCGGGCGGGGCGGGGCATGAAGCCACGGCCGGTGCGGGCGCTGATGCTGGGCTTCCCCAATGTGGGTAAATCGGCCCTGATCAATCGGCTGGTGCGTCAGAAAGTCGTAGACAGCGCCCGCCGTGCCGGTGTGACTCGCAGCCTGCGCTGGGTGCGGCTGGGCCAGGACCTCGACCTGCTCGACGCCCCCGGCGTGCTGCCGCCCCGCCTCGACGACCAGCAGGCAGCCCTGCGCTTGGCCTTGTGCGACGACATCGGCCAGGCGGCCTACGACAACGAAGCCGCCGCCCGGGCCTTCCTGCAGCTGCTCACCCTGCTGGAAGCCGAGCCAGCGGCTGGCGTGCCGCCTGGGTTGGTGGGCAAGCGCTATGGCATCCCCCTGGGTGTGCTGCCCGGCGGCGGCCCGGATGTGGAGGGCTGGTTGGTGACCGCTGCGGAGCGCCACACCAGTGGCGACAGCCTGCGCATGGCCACCAAGCTGCTCGATGATTTTCGCTGCGCTCGCTTGGGTGCCATTGCGCTTGAGCTGCCTGTTCTGACGCCTCTATGAGCGAATTTGGCGAGGGCGAAGGTGAGCTGCTGACGCTCACCTATCCCAAGCCGCTGCCGATGCGGCTGGATCGCTGGCTGGTGGCCCAGCGGCCGGAGCAGAGCCGCGCCCGGATCCAGAAGTTCATTGAGGCGGGTTATGTGCGGGTCAACGGCGTTACGGGGCGGGCCAAGACTCCCCTGCGCCAAGGCGATAGCGTGGCGCTGTGGATGCCGCCGCCCGAGCCCCTTCCCTACCTGGTGCCCCAGGCGATGCCGCTTGATGTGCTGTTTGAAGACGCCCACCTGATCGTGCTCAACAAGCCCGCCGGGCTCACGGTGCACCCGGCGCCTGGCAACAGGGATGGCACCCTGGTCAATGGCCTGTTGCACCACTGCCCAGATCTGCCCGGCATCGGCGGCGAACTGCGGCCCGGCATCGTGCATCGGCTCGATAAGGACACCACGGGCTGCATCGTGGTGGCCAAGAGTCAGGAGGCCTTGGTGAAGCTGCAGGTGCAGATCCAGAAGCGCATCGCTTCTCGCCAGTACCTGGCGGTGGTGCACGGCCAACCGGCTGGCGACTTCGGCACGATTGTCGGGGCGATCGGCCGCCACCCCGTCGACCGCAAAAAATATGCCGTGGTTCACGACGATTCGGGGCGTCATGCCTGCACCCACTGGCGCCTGGTAGAGAGCCTGGGGGATTACAGCCTGCTGCGTTTCAAGCTCGACACTGGTCGCACCCACCAGATCCGGGTGCACTGCGCCCACGTCGGTCACCCGATCGTGGGCGACCCCACTTACTCCCGCTGCCGCAAGCTGCCGCTTGAGCTGCCTGGCCAGGCTTTGCACGCCGTGCAGCTGGGACTTGATCACCCGATCACCAAGCAGCGGCTGGTGTGCGAAGCGCCGCTGCCGGAGATGTTCGAGCGTTTGCTGGCGGTGCTCAGGCGGCGCTAGGCAGGGTCATGCAGCTATGGGAAGTCGCGGGCAGGCTTCCACCAGGGTTCGGGTGATGGCGGTCTGGGGATCGCTCAGCAGCCGGGAGCCGGGGCCCTCCTCCACGATCTTCCCCCCCTCCAGCACCAGCACCCTGTGGCAGAAGCCACTGGCCACCGACAGGTCGTGGGTGACAAACAGCATCCCCAACCCCAGGCGCTCCTGCAGCTCCCGCAACAGGGCCAGCACATCTGCCTGCACCTCGGCATCCAGCATGCTGACACTCTCATCGCAGAGCAGCACCTGGGGCTGCAGGATCAGGGCCCGGGCAATCGCTACCCGTTGCTGCTGACCACCAGAGAGTGTGCGGGGCAGGCGGTTTTCAAAGCTTTCCGGGGGGGTGAGCCCCACCGCTGTCAGCAGTTCGCGGGCGCGTTGACGGGCCTGGGAGCGGTTGGCCAGGCCGTGGATCAGCAGGGGATCGGCAATCGCCTCACCAACCACCATCTGGGGGTTGAGGCAGGCCAGCGGGTCCTGAAACACCATCTGAATGCCGCGCCTGGCCTGGCGCAGGGCTCGGCCCCGCAGGCTTAGCAGGTTTGTGCCCTGCAGCCGCACCGTGCCACCCCGCACCGGCGCCAGCCCCATCAGGGCGCGGCAGAGGGTGCTTTTGCCGCAGCCGGAGGCTCCCACCAAGCCGATGGTTTCGCCCTGCTGCAGGCGCAGGCTGACGCCATCCACCGCCTTAAGCCAGCGGGCTTGCCAGGGCAGGGATTGCAGTGGATGCCAGCTGCGCAGCTGCTCGATTTCCAGCAGTAGCGGTGCTGGCGGTGGCGGCAAACTTTCGGCGCCCTCCCGCTCCCGTGCCTTGGCCACCAGCCGTTGGGCCAGGGCGGAGGCGGGGGCCATCAGCAACTGCCGGGCTGGCGCCTGTTCAACCAGGCGTCCCTGATCAAGTACGGCGATCTGGTCGCACCAGCGGCCCGCCATGGCCAGGTCGTGGCTGATCAGCAGCAGGGCGCTGCCCGCTTCGCGGCAGAGGTTGCTGAGCTCCGCCATCACCTGGCCGGCTACGGCCACATCCAGGCTGGTGGTGGGTTCATCGGCGATCACCAGCGGCGGCTCCAGGGCCATCGCCAGGGCGATCGCTAAGCGCTGGCGCATGCCGCCACTGAATTCATGGGGATAGCTGCCGTAGCGCTCCGGGCCGATGCCCACCCGGATCAGAAGGGTTTCCGCCCGTTGCCGCACCTGGCGCCTCTGCCAGCGGGGCCGGTGGGCCGCCAGGGTGTCGGCCAGGTGATCGCCGATCGTCAGCAGTGGGTTGAGGCGGGTCATCGGGTCCTGGAACACCAGCCCCACCGCTTCACCGCGCAGTTGGCGCAGGGCCGGACGGGCCATTTGGCTGGGGTTCTGACCCGCCAGCAGCAGGGAGCCGCTGCACTGGCTGCCCGGGGGTAGAAGTTGCAGCACTGCCCGGGCCACGGTGCTTTTGCCGCAGCCGGAAGGACCCACCAGGGCCAGGCGATCGCCGGCCGCCAGGGTCAGGTTCAGGCCGTCGAGGGTGGGGCGCTCCGCGTCGGGATAGCGCACCACCAGGTTCTCAATTGCGAGCACGGGGCTGATCATGGCCACCAGCTTGGCCCCACTTGCCTACGATGAGAGGAACCCGCAGGCTGAAATGCTCAGGGCGGCCCCGAATCTGGATGCAACAGCCGTAGCTACTCGAGTGGCGGCAGCTCCAGCCCTGGTGCGCAAGCCCATTCGCAGTCCTGCCGACTACGGCGTGCCCCTGCCGGAGTGGTTGCAGCGCTGCATCGAGCATGTGCCGCCGGGGCAGGGGGTGAGCTGCCCCACCGATGCCGAGGCCCTGCTGGCTTCCGCCTTCGACTTCGCTTACCAGCTGCATGAGGGCCAGTTTCGGGCCAGTGGCGAGCCCTACATCATTCATCCGGTCGCCGTTGCCGACCTACTGCGCGATATCGGTGCCAGCGCCGGCGTGATCGCTGCGGGCTTCCTGCACGACGTGGTGGAGGACACCGAGGTCACCGCTGAGGAGATCGAACAGCACTTCGGCGCCGAGGTGCGGGCCCTAGTGGAGGGGGTTACCAAGCTCGGCGGCATTCACTTCACCAACCACACCGAAGCCCAGGCTGAAAACCTGCGCCGCATGTTCCTGGCCATGGCCAGCGACATCCGGGTGGTGCTGGTGAAGCTGGCCGATCGGTTGCACAACATGCGCACCATCGCGGCGCTCAAGCCCGAAAAGCAGTTGCGCATCGCCCGGGAAACCCGGGAGATCTATGCCCCCCTGGCCAATCGCCTCGGCATTGGCCGGCTGAAGTGGGAGCTGGAAGATCTGGCCTTCAAGATCCTCGAGCCCGAGGCCTACCGGGATGTGCAGCAGCAGGTGGCCACCAAGCGCAGCGAGCGCGAGGAGCGCCTGGCGGTCACGGTGCAATTGCTGCGAGACCGGCTAGCCGCCGTGGGCTTGGCCAATTGCGAAGTAAGCGGCCGGCCCAAGCACCTCTATGGCATCTGGAGCAAGATGCAGCGCCAGCAGAAGGCGTTCCACGAGATCTACGACGTGGCGGCTCTGCGGATTCTTTGCCCCAACTTCGAGAGTTGTTATCGGGCTCTTGCGGTGGTGCACGACACCTTCCGGCCGATCCCGGGGCGCTTCAAGGATTACATCGGCTTGCCTAAGCCCAATGGCTACCAATCCCTGCATACGGCGGTGATCGGCCGGCACCGGCCGATTGAAGTGCAGATTCGCACCACCGACATGCACCAGGTGGCCGAATACGGCATTGCTGCCCATTGGAAATACAAGGAGGGCGGTTCGCCGGCCGCCTCTGGAGCAGATGCCGAGCGGTTCAACTGGCTGCGGCAGCTGGTTGATTGGCAGAAGGATGACGGTGGCACCGACAGCAACGACTTCCTGCGCTCGATCAAAGAAGATCTCTTTGATGAGGAGGTGTTTGTATTTACTCCCAATGGCGATGTGGTGGGTTTGCGTAAGGGTTCTACGGCCGTAGATTTCGCCTATCGCATCCACTCGGAAATCGGCAATCATTGCCAGGGCGTGCGCATTAATGATCGGCTATGCCCGCTCGCCACACCTCTGCGGAATGGTGACTTCGTGCAGGTGGTTACCGCCAAGACGGCCCACCCAAGCCTCGACTGGCTCAATTTCGTGGCTACCCCCACGGCCCGTAATCGCATTCGCCACTGGTACAAAACCAGCCACCGCGAAGACAACCTCCAGCGCGGCACCGAGATGCTCGAGCGCGAGCTCGGCCGCGATGGCTTCGATGCCCTGCTCAATGGTGAGGCGATGGCCAAGGTGGCCCGCCGTTGCAATCTCACCTGCACCGAAGACCTGCTGGCCTCCCTCGGCTTTGGTGGGGTCACCCTGCATCAGGTGCTCAACAGGCTGCGTGAGGAAATGCGCCTGGCCAGCGAAGCCTCCACCCCCGTGGTCAGCAATGAGCAGGTCGCGGCCAAGGTGGCGGCCCACGCTGCCCAGGTGGCGCATCAAGCGCCGGTGGGTGGGGGTGGCACCAGCTCAATCCTCGGCCTTGAGGGCCTCGATTACAGGCTCGGGGGCTGCTGCAGTCCCCTGCCTGGCGAGCAGATTCTTGGGGCGGTGGCTCTCGGTAACCACGGCATCACCATCCACCGCCAGGACTGCTCCAACGTGGCCCAGGTGCCGGCCGAAAGGCGGCTGCCGGTGCGCTGGAATTCCGCCTCCGAGACGCGCCCGCGCCGCTACCCGGTGCAACTTCGCATCGAGGTGCTCGATCGCGTTGGGGTGCTTAAAGACATCCTCACTCGCCTTTCCGATCACCGCATCAACGTCTGCGATGCCCGGGTGCGCACCAATCCCGGCAAGCCAGCCCGCATCGATCTGCGGGTGGAGCTTGAGAGTTCCAGCCAGCTAGCCAGCACCATTAATCAGATCCGCTCCATGGCCGATGTGCTCGACATCGCCCGCACGGGCATCGGCTAGGGCAGGGTGAAGCCCGAGGTGTTGAGGTGCTTGAGGTCGAGCATCACCAGCGTCAGCCACACCAGCAGGGCCAAGCCGCCGACGGCGCCGAAGCCAAGCAGCAGGGTCGACAGTGCTGAGCGCGGAGATCCCTTGCCGTTCGTCACGAGTGCCCCTGAATAGAAGCTGATTCTCTCACTGATGGGGCGTTTGCCTGCTAGCGGTGAGCTGGAGGTGCGGCTGGCGCGGTCGTGATGTCCGCTACAGCGTGCCGTTGAAGGCCCAGTTACAACCTGCCCATTCCCCGGCTTCCCCACCATGACCTCCGAGCAGGCGGCCCAGCTGATAGACGACACCTTGGACCTGGTGCACCAGCGGCTCCAGGACCTGCAGGCTCAAGCCCTGCCCCGCGAGCAGCACGCCTTGGCCGAGGAATTCCGCGAATGGCGCCATCCCGTTGGCGGCCATATCGATTTGATGGTGTTTCCCGGCCTGGCCAATCCCTGAGCCGGGTGCTCGATCTGCGGGCGCTTTGGCGCTGAAATGGGGTCATGCCAGACCCCGCCGGATTTGCTGACACCATCGCCGCCGTGGCCACCGCCGTGGCTCCAGGCGAGGGCAGTGTGGCGATCGTGCGGATTTCTGGCCCCGAGGCCGAGCCGATCGGCCATCAATTGTTTGTGGCCCCAGGACAGCAGAGCTGGGACAGCCACCGGGTGCTTTACGGCCATGTGGTGGATCCTGCTAGTGGCGAGCGGCTCGACGAAGCCCTGCTGTTGTTGATGCGGGCCCCCCGCAGCTTCACCCGGGAAGACGTGGTGGAACTGCACTGCCATGGCGGCCTGATGGCGGTGCAGCGGGTGCTGGAGCTGGTGCTGGCGGCTGGGGCGCGGCGGGCCCTGCCAGGGGAATTCAGCCAGCGGGCCTTTTTAAACGGCCGGCTCGACCTCACCCGCGCCGAAGCGATCAGCGAAATGATCACGGCCCGCAGCCGCCGGGCGGCCCAGCTGGCCATGGCTGGCCTCGATGGCGGCCTGCAGCTGCGCATCGGCGCCCTGCGCGAGCGGCTGCTGGATCAGCTGGCGGAGCTGGAGGCGCGGGTGGACTTCGAGGAGGACCTGCCCCCCCTCGATGGCGCGGCGGTGACGGCGGAACTGGAGGCGGTGCGGCTTGAGCTGGAGCAGCTGGTGGCTGAGGCGCGCCAGGGGGAGCTGCTGCGCCGGGGCCTGCGGGTGGCGATCGTGGGACGGCCCAACGTGGGCAAATCCAGCCTGCTCAACCTGCTCAGCCAGCGAGAGCGGGCGATCGTGACCGACCTACCGGGCACCACCCGCGACCTGCTGGAAAGCGAGCTGGTGCTCGACGGCGTGCCGCTCACCCTGCTCGACACCGCCGGCATTCGCCCCACCAGCGACCGGGTTGAGCAGCTGGGCATCGAGCGCTCCCGCCAGGCCCTGGCCGCCGCTGATGCGGTGCTGTTGCTATTTGATCTGGAGGCGGGCTGGAGCCTGGAGGATCAGGCCCTGCGGGAGCTGGTGCCCGAGGGCGTCGTGCTGCTGGTGGCGGGCAACAAGGCCGATGGGGCTGGCCTGCCGGTGGGTCTGGTGCCCCCGGGGGATGGGGAGCCGGCAGATGTGCGCTTCAGTGCCCTCACTGGCGCCGGCCGCGACGAGCTGGTGGCCGAGCTGCTGCGCCGCTGTGGAGCTGGCTGCCTTGAAGGGGTGCAGGTGGCACTCAATGCCCGCCAACGGGATCTGGCCGCGGCGGCAGCCCTGAGCCTGGGGGCTGCCCTTGAAGCTGCGGCGCAGCAGCTGCCCTGGGACTTCTGGACGATTGACCTGCGCGCCGCCGTGCGTGCCCTCGGCGAGATCACCGGCGAGGCGGTGAGCGAGGCGGTGCTGGATCGGGTGTTTTCGCGTTTCTGTATTGGTAAGTAGGGCTCTTGCCAAACTGCCTCTTGCCAAACTGCAACCACTTGATGGTGTGCGTTGTTGGCCAACCCCCGCGCCCTGCTCGCTGTCGTGGCTATTGGCGCTGGCCTGGTGCCAGGGGCAGGAGCTGCTGAAAAGTCGGCTGCGGCGGCCCTGGCCCAGTGCAAAGCACCAGCGGCTGGCACCTTTGTGGTGCTCGGGAGCGGTCAGCAGCGGGGCGAACCCACGGCCCTGCTGATGCAGGAGCGCTGGTTTGCTGATGGCCGCATCGAAGGGGTTCGCTACCTGCGGGCGGGGCGCCGTTTTACGGAAGATCGCTACAGCGGTCAGGTGAAAGCCGATGCCAACTGCTGGGCATTAGTTGAGCGCCAGGGTTCGGCCGGTGCCATGGCTGATGCGGTAGCCCTGGAGCGCCTAGGCCGGCCGCGCACTTCCCTGGTGGTGGCACCCAGTGAGGTGTTGTCGTTGCGCTATGTGGCCCAGGCTCCGGGCGCTTGCCGGCCCGAGCAGCTCGATGGCCTGGTCACCAGCCAGCAGCAGGGCCAGAGCTGGCTGGCTGGCAGCTGGCAGCCCAATGCGGTGGTGCAGCGGGAGTGGTGGCAGGCAGGGGCAGTGCAAGGTCTGGCGGTGTCCAGCTACGCCGGCCGCCAGGACCGGGGCACCTACAGCGGCAATCTCAAGCTGGCTGCCAGCTGCCTGGGTTCGATGACCCAGAGAGACTCTGCGGGCGCCTCCTACAACTACAAAGTGGTGCTGCTCGCCAATGGTGGTGGCTACGTCTACCTGCAGACCGACCCAGACAATCTCACCCTCGGTTTGCTGCAGCATCAGCGCTGAGGCCGGAGGCCCCAACGGGCGGCGAGGAACACCAGGGCCATCAACCCATAGCCGAGGGCCCAGCTCTGGCCCACGCCCCAGCCCAGCTGCAGCACGGTGTCGGAGCTGGTGAATTGCCAGGCGTGGATCACACCAAACCAGGACAGCACGGCTGCGATGGCTGCGCAGGCCGCCGCCGCCAGCAGGCGGGCCTCGATCACGTAAACGAGCATGCCCGCCAGCAGCATCGCCGTGATGATCTGGCCTTGCTCAAGGGCGAAGGCCCCGGCGGCCCACACATCGGCCTGGGCCAGGGGCGCCAGCATTGCTGGTCCAAAGGGGCTGGCGGCCGTGCCGCTGCCACCGGCCCGCAGCCCCGCTTTCAGCATCAGGGCGCCCCAGCCGGCCAGCCCGGGCAACAGCCCCAAGGCCACGGCCGGAGCATGGCGAGGCGGCGTGGCCTGGAAGGCCTGGGCAGCGATCACCAGGCCGATGTAAAGCACGATCGCCATACCGGCTTCAATCGGCACCAGTTGGCCGACCACGCCAAACAGGCCCAGCAGGCAGGCGGCGCCCATCACCACGCCATTGAGCCAGGAGTAGCCAATGCGGGCGCCCATGGCCTTCCAGCCCGGGTGGCCGATGTAGATGGTGGTGGGAAAGCAGGAGCCCAAGGTGGCAGCGGCCAGGGTGCCAATGCCATTGATCAGCATCGAGCTGGGCACCGGATAGCGATCGCCGGCGGCCTCGGCGCTCTCCAGGTTTTGCAGCGAGCCGATCACATTGAAAAGTCCCATCGGCACGATCACCCCCAACCAGGGCACTAGCTGGCCGCGCGCCTGCCACAGGTCTGCCAGCTGCAGCTTGGGTATGTGGAGCCCAATCAGGGCCGTGCTGCTCTGCCAGCGCACTGGATCGAGGTCGATCAAACCATTGGCCCAGGCCAGGGCTATGCCCAGCAGCACGGCCACCAGGCCGGCGGGCACCGGCCAGCGCACCGGCGCGTAGTAGCCCACCAGGATCACTGCCAGCACTGCCAGCCCCACCACCGGTTGGGCGTAGGTGCGCAGCAGGAAGCCCAGGGCGATGTAGCCCAGGGCAATGCCAGCCAGGGTGGAGAGCAGGGCTGCGCGAGGCAGCCAGCGCTGCAGGCTGTTGCCGATGAAGGCACCGGAGCATTCGATCAACCCCGAACCCAGGCAGGCGATCAGCCCAGCTCGCCACGAGAGGGTTACCGCTGCGGCTGGATCCAGGCCCTGGCTCAAGGCCGTCAGCTTCATCGGCAGCATCACCAGAAACACATAGGCGAACAGGCTCACCGTGTTGATCCCGTAGGGGAGGGCGGTGCGGTCGTCGCGCCCCTCGCGCTGGTCGAGCTGAAAGGCCTGGCGGGCGTAAGCCAGGTTGCCCACCACCAGGCTGATGCCAGTGGCAGGCAGGATCGCGCCGAAGATCAGGCTGTCGGGATAGCCGAGTACGCCGCGGCAAAGGGCCACGATCAACAGGATCTGGATCAGGTTGTCGAGCCCGAGGCCGAGGAAGCCATCGAGGTCACCGGCGGTCCACCAGCGGGGTTTGGTCATGGCGATCGTTGCAGATGCGGTGAGGCTCAGCCGCCGTATTTCAGCGATGAATGGTGCAGAACGATGCGCACGCTGCCATCGTTTTCTTTGGCAAACGTCCAGGTCTTGTCAACGCTGGTGACGCCGCCAGTGGCGTCGGTGAAGATCACATTGCCCATGGTGGTGGCCGACGCCCCATTCAGCTGAATCACCTGGTTCACAATCTTGCAAGAGCGCCAGGGCTTGATGGCGAAACCCTTGTCTTGGGGGAATTTGGGATTGTGGCCCACAAAGTAGGCGAGGGCACCTTCTCGATCAGTGCGAAAGGTTTGTTCGCCTGAGGCAAGGGTTGGCTTGAACGCCACCGGTCCGTATTGGTAGGCATAGGCTTGATCAATCACCTTTGTGGCGGTTGCCTATGCCTTGGTGATCCCTCCTTTGGCGTAGTCGGCGCTGATCTGTAGCAGGGCCGTGCACCAGCCTTCCTGGGCCTTGAGCACCTGGGCTAGGGAGATGTTGTTGTCCAGGATTTGGACGGTAGGGGTGGGTTGTGTCAGGGCGGCCTTGGTTTGGGCCATGGCGGCGGTGGTGCCGGATCCCGCCAGGCTCAGCAGCGCAACGGCAGTAAGGGGGGCAAGGTTGCGCAGGTTGGGGCGGATCAAGGGGGGAGCACGTTGGATCTGGCTTTAGAAAATACGTGGGCGCGGATTTGGCAACCGTTGGCGTATCCGGCTGGCCTATGACCTCGCATCATTAGATCGTCATGCCCCGGAGGGGTAATGCCTGCTGCCCATCTGCCTTTTACCCCCGAGCTGGAGCCGCAGCTGCGCGCCTGCCTGGCAGAAGATATTGGCCGCGGCGATCTCACGGCTGCGGCCCTGGCTGGTCGTCATGGCCGGGCTCACTGGCTGGCCAAGGCGCCAGGGGTGTTTTGCGGCGGGGTGCTGGTGGAGCCGCTGTTCCGCTTGCTGGATCCGGCGCTGCGGCTGCAGTTGCTGGTGGCTGATGGTGAGCCGGTGGTGGCAGGCCAGCGCCTGCTGGAGCTGGAGGGTGGGGCCGCTGCCCTGGTGGCCGGCGAGCGCACGGCCCTCAACTTGGCGATGCGTCTTTCCGGCATTGCCACCGCCACCGCCGCCCTGGTGGCCGAGCTCGAGGGCACGGGCGTGCGCCTTGCCGACACCCGCAAAACCACGCCGGGTCTGCGCCGACTTGAAAAGTACGCCGTGCGCTGCGGGGGCGGCAGCAACCACCGCCAGGGCCTCGATGACGCCGCGATGCTCAAGGAGAACCACCTGGCTTGGGCGGGTGGGGTGGAGGCGGCGATTGCGGCGGTGCGGGCCCATGCTCCTTGGCCGGCCCGGGTGATTGTGGAGGCGGAAACGGCGGCTGAGGCGGCAGCGGCGGTGCAAGCGGGCGCCGATGGGGTACTGCTGGATGAATTCCTGCCGGCCCAGTTGCGGCAGCTGGTGCCCGAGTTGCGCAGCCTGGCTGGCGGCCGGCAGCTTGTGCTGGAAGCCTCAGGCGTGCAGCCTGAGCAGCTAGGCGACTACGCCAGCAGCGGCATCGACCTGATCTCCACCAGCGCGCCGATCACCCGCAGCGCCTGGCTTGATCTCAGCATGCGGTTTGATTATTGAGCTGAGTTGGCAGTGGAGCCGAGCCTCTGCATACTTCTTTTAGATCACGTCGAGGTTGGGTGGCAGCACCAAAGCGCAGCTTTTCCAAGCGCAGCTCTCGCTTAGCTGGCCTTGGTCGCCGGCTGGCTGCTGGCGTGGGAGCTCTCGGGCTGATGGCCGCAATGCCGGCGGCGGTCCAGGCCCAATCCCAAACCAAATCCTCGGCCCAACCCCCGGCCAAGCCCCAGCTGGAGGGGGCGGTGCAGCGGGCAGCGCGCAGCGGCCAGCTGGTGCTGAGTGGTTTCGCCGACGTCCCACCCCTAATGATGGTGAGCCCCCAAGGCCAGCCTTCCGGCTACGGCATCTTGGTGGCTGAACGCATTGCCGCTGAGCTCAGCCAGGCCGTGGGCCGTCCTGTGAGTGTCCGCTTTGCTCCGATCAGCGATCCGGCCAGCCTGGTGAACAGCATCACCAGTGGCAAGGCGGATCTCGCCTGTGGCCTGCCGTTCAGCTGGGCGGTGGACATGCAGGTGGATTTCTCCCTGCCGATCGGCCTTTCCGGCGTGAGATTGCTGGCGCCCACCGGGCGTTTTGATGGCAGTCCGGCCGCTCTTGCGGGACGGCGGATTGGGGTGGTGCGCCAGTCGCTGGGTGAAACCGAACTGCGGGGCATGCAGTCCAAGGCCACGCCCGTTGCCTTCGACAGCCTCAAGGCTGCCGTTGCCGCGATGCAGGCCGGCACCGTGGAAGGCGTAATTGGCGACACGATCGTGCTGGCGGGGCTGGTGCGCCAGCAGGGGCTGCCAGGTTTAGAGCTCAGCCCGGCTTTGCCCTACGAGGCCTATGCGGTGAGCTGTGTGCTCGCCGAAAACGACTCGGCCTTCCGCAACGTGGTCAATCTGGCGATTGCCCGGCTGCTCCAGGGCTATCTCGATGGCCAGCCAGACACGGTGACCGCCGTGAACCGCTGGCTCGGTCCGGCGAGTGCGCTGGGATTGCCCGAGTCTGCGATCCGCGCCAGCTTTGAGGCTGTGCTGTTGGGGGTTGAGACGATTCGCCCCGTTCTTGAAGGTCAGGCTGCTTCGACCGGTCGCTGATCCCCTCGCTGAAACCCTTTTCGCAGCTGTTATGGCGTTCTTGAACCGCTCCCATCTCTTCGGCCTGTTGCTGCTGGCCTCCCTGCCCCTCGATGGGGCGGCGGCCCTGGCCTTGGCCAGCGCCCAGCATGAGCCTTCAGCCCAGGACCAAACCGCAGCTAAACCAACCTCCCTCAGCATTGAGGAGCGGCTGAGCCGAATTGCGGCGGCAGTGCAGGAGCGCGATGGCGCCGAAGCCTCTGGCTTGCCCGATGACGCCGTGTCCTATGTGTTCGTCAACGGCGGGGGCATGGGCTGGGGCAACGGCGGCTTTCGCAACGGCGGCTTCTATAACGGCGGTTTCAACAACGGCGGCTTCCGCAATGGGGGCTTCTATAACGGCGGCTTCCGTAATGGTGGCTTCCGCAATGGGGGCTTCCTAAATGGTGGTCCCTACTGGCGCTGATCGCTCCCCGGGCTGCTGAAGTGGAAAGTCAGTCTTACGGCCCCGTGCGGCTGCTGGTGGTACAACCCACCCCCTATTGCAACCTCGATTGCGACTACTGCTATCTGCCCGATCGGGGTGATCGCACCCAGCTCTCACTTGAGCTGCTGGAGGTGGCGGTGGAGCGGGTGCTCGATAGCCCCTATTTCGAGGGGCAATTCACCCTGCTCTGGCATGCGGGCGAACCGTTAATGGCGCCAATCGCCTTCTACGACCAAGCCAGTGCGTGCTTGCGCCAGCTGCTGGAGCGGCGCGGCCTGCCCGCCAGCACGATCGTCCAGTCGCTGCAGACCAATGCCACCGTGATCAATGGGGCTTGGTGCTACTGCTTCGAGCGCAATGACATTCACGTGGGGGTGAGCATGGATGGCCCTTCCTTCCTGCATGACGCCCACCGGGTTACTCGCACCGGCTTGCCCACCCATGGGGCGGTGATGCGGGGGATCGACTGGCTGGTGCGGCGCCAGATTGCTTTTCAGGTGATCTGTGTGCTCACCGCCGACGCCCTCGACCATGCCGATGGCCTGTTTGATTTCTTCCTCGAGCACGGCATCACCGACGTGGGCTTCAACATGGAGGAAACCGAAGGTGAAAACGCCGCCTCCAGCCTCAAGGCCCCCCGCGCGGAGCAGGGCTATCGGGTGTTTTTAGAGCGGTTTTGGCAGCGCTGCATGGAGCAGCCAGGGAGCCTGCGCCTGCGGGAATTTGACGGGATCGTCAGCTTGGCCTGCAGCAATGCCCGCATGGCCCAAACCGACATGAATGCTCCCTTCGCGATCGTCAATGTGGACGCCCGCGGCAATGTGTCGACCTTTGATCCGGAGTTGCTTTCGGTGCCCACCGCCGAATACGGCGATTTTGCTTTTGGTCATGTGTTGCACGACAGCCTGGAAGCCATCGCCGCCACTGACAAATTGCAGCGGGTGCTGCAGGAAATTCGCTCCGGTGTGGAACGCTGCCGCCAGGAGTGTGAGTACTTCGGGCTGTGCGGGGGTGGTGCGGGCAGTAACAAATACTGGGAGCACCGCAGTTTCGACTGCACCGAAACCCAGGCCTGCCGCTATCGCATCAAGCTGGTGGCCGATGTAGTGCTGCAGGGAATGGAGGCAGACCTGCAGCTGGCTGGAGAGGGATGATCACAGCAAGTGCCTGCCGCCACTGCGGCCCACCGTTGCCATGCTGACCGTTCTCCACGCCCTGCAGGGCCAGCTCCTGGCAGCGATGCAGCGGGCCTTCCCCGAGGCGGGCCAGCCCCTCGATCCCCAGCTAGCGCCAGCGTCTAAGCCGGAATTCGGTGACTTCCAGGCCAATGGGGCCCTGCCCCTGGCCAAACCTCTGGGCCAGCCGCCCCGGGCTATTGCCACGGCGATCGTGGCGCAACTTACGGCCGATCCCGCCTTTGCCGAGCTCTGCCTCGAGCCCCAGATTGCAGGGCCCGGCTTCATCAACCTCACCCTGCGACCCGAGCGGCTGGCGGCGGAGCTGCAGGCCCGCCTTGGCGATCCGCGCCTGGGGGTGCCAAAGGTGGAGCTGCAAGCCCCGGTGATTGTGGACTTCTCCAGCCCCAACATCGCCAAGGAGATGCATGTGGGGCACCTGCGCTCCACGATCATTGGTGATGCTTTGGCGCGGGTGCTGGAGTTTCGCGGCCACCTGGTGCTGCGGCTCAACCATGTGGGCGATTGGGGCACCCAATTTGGGATGCTGATCACCCACTTGAAGCAGGTGGCGCCAGAGGCTCTCACCATGGCCGATGCGGTGGATCTGGGTGATCTGGTGTCCTTCTATCGCCAGGCCAAGGCCCGCTTCGACGACGACGAAAGCTTCCAAAACACCTCCCGGGAGGAGGTGGTGAAGTTGCAAGGGGGCGATCCGGTGTCGCTTAAGGCCTGGGGATTGCTGTGCGACCAGAGCCGCCGCGAATTTCAGAAGATCTACGACCAGCTCGGCATCCGTCTCACCGAGCGCGGCGAATCCTTCTACAACCCCTACCTGCAGGCTGTGGTTGACGACCTCAGGGCTGCCGGGCTGCTGGTGGTTGATGCCGGCGCAGGTTGTGTGTTTCTTGAGGGGGTGAGTGGCAAGGACGGCCAGCCCCTGCCGCTGATCGTGCAGAAGAGCGATGGCGGCTTCAACTACGCCACCACCGACCTGGCGGCGATTCGCTATCGCTTCGCCCCTAGACCGGCCGGCGATGGAGCCAGCCGAGTGATCTATGTGACCGATGCGGGCCAGGCCAGCCATTTTGCTGGCGTATTCCAGGTGGCCCAGCGGGCGGGCTGGATTCCCTCCCACTGCGGCGTCGAGCACGTGCCCTTCGGTTTGGT